>JBBQQG010000004.1:0-61648 GCA_038216175.1 Saccharimonadales bacterium (SeqCode) | reverse complement strand
CAGATGATCAAAAACGCAAATTATAGAATTGCAATTATAGAAGACGATCTTCCGATTAATGAGATGTATGCTCTTAAATTTGAGAACGCTGGGTTCAATGTAAAAACCGCATTTAATGGAAAAGACGGCCTTGTGTTATGCAAACAGTTTTTGCCTGACTTAGTATTATTGGATCTTAGAATGCCGATAATGTCCGGTAACGAAATGCTCGTAAAACTGCGAAGTAAAGATTGGGGCAAAAATATGCGTGTCGTAATTCTAACTAATATTAGTAAAGATGAAGCACCACACGAATTAAGATTTTTAAGTGTTGATAGATACGTTGTAAAAGCTCACTACACTCCAAGTCAAGTTTTAGAAGTTATTGAAGATATATTAAAATAAAAGAATAAATTATTTGACATCATTAAGCGTTAGCAGTAAAACATATACAGATCTTTATCAGATAAGTTGAGCAGCATTGTCCAAATCGGATACTGCTGTTTTTTTAATTTAAAAGGAAAATGATATGAATAAAATAGCAATAATCGAAGACGACAGCGCCATCGCTCAGATGTATAAGATAAAACTCGAAAATGCAGGATTTGAAGTAATACTTGCGGACAATGGCAGAACTGGTCTTTCAATGATTCAGTCCAGTAATCCAGATTTAATACTATTAGATCTTATGATGCCCGAGATGACCGGTGACGATATGCTAAAAGAACTTCGCAAAACCGTATCTGGTAAAGCTAAAAAAGTAATAATACTTACTAACGTTAGCGAAGACGAGGCATTGCCTAAAGTAAAAGACTTTAACGTCGACGATTTTATAGTAAAAGCAGAAGTTACTCCTAAACAGCTTCTAGATAAAGTCCAAAAGATATTAGACAGCTAAATATGCTATGCTAATTTTAGTATGCCTAAAGTAGCAATAATCGAAGACGACTTAGCGATAAGTCAGATGTACCGCATCAAATTTGAAATGGAAAATTTTGATGTCGAAACTGCCGAAAACGGCAAAATAGGGCTTGAGTTAATTAAAAAAATGTATCCTGATATAGTACTTCTCGACATCATGATGCCGGAAATGACCGGCGACGTCATGCTTGCTAGAATGCGCAAAACAAACTGGGGTAAAAATATTAAAGTTATTATACTTACTAATAAGGGCGAACAGGAAGCACCAGAAGTGTTAAAAAAACTCGATGTCAGCCGATATATAGTAAAAGCAGAAATGACTCCTAGGCAAGTTGCCGAAATGGTTAAAGCTGAACTTGCATCATAAATAAGCTTAACTTGTTTTTATCTTACTTCTGAGAGCAAAGTGATAGAATATATCTATGTCAGACGACGTTGCAAAATTATTAAGAACGGTTGAGGACCTAAAAAAAGATTTTAATAACCGATTCAACCAAGCAACTACCAAAGAAAACTTAGACAGATTAACTAAAACAATTGAAAACTACACAATTAAACTAGAAGAAAATACCAAAGAAACTGTTAAGATTCATGCTCGTTTAGATATTTATGAGAGATGGATTAAAGCGATCGCAGATAAAAGAGGAATTTTACTACCTTAAATAACGGGTTATCCAATAATAAAGACAACTATGACACATAAAATTGCAATTATCGAAGACGAGCCGTCAATTAGCCAGTTATATGAAATGAAATTTAAAAAAGAGGGCTACGACGTAAAAACCGCCCTTAATGGAAAACTAGGACTTGAATTAGTCGAAAAGTACCTACCAGATATCATATTGCTAGATTTACTGATGCCAGAAATGAACGGCGAAGAAATGCTACAAAAAATGCGCGCAACTCAGTGGGGTAAAGACATTAAAGTAATTATTCTTACCAATGTTAGCCGACAAGAAGCACCTGCAGAGCTAGATAGTCTGACAATAAGCCGCTATATCGTAAAAGCCGAACTGACGGGCAGCCAAGTAGCCCAAATTGTTAAAGAAGCGCTTGCGCCGGTAATTTAAATTTCGCTAAAATTCAATTTAATATCGGTACTATCATTTAATTACTTTTGGCGCCACCTGATACAATTACAGATATGAAGATTGCTATCTTAGGATTTGCCCGCGACGGTCAAGCAGCCTATGAATATTTTAATAATCCATCGAATGCAATTACCATCTGCGACTCTGATAAGAATATTCAAGTGCCAACTAACACTGAAGTTCAACTAGGTGAAGAATATTTAAAAGATCTAGGCCGATTTGATTTACTAATTAGAAGCGCAGGTCTTAAACCGAGCTTAATAAAAGAAGCGAACCCTAATTCGCCAGAAATATTTAGCAAAGTTTCAGGCAATATCGATGAGTTTTTAAAGGCATCACCTTCAAAAAATATCATTGGCGTAACTGGCACTAAAGGTAAAGGTACTACATCGACTTTAATTTACAAAATGCTGATTAAATCTGGTTACACTGCACATCTTGGTGGTAATATCGGTATTGCAGCGCTAAATCTCCTTAAAAATAATATTAAGCCCAGTGACTGGGTAGTGCTAGAGCTCGGTGCCTTCCAATTAGTAGATCAGAAAATTTCACCTAAAATCGCTATATGTTTAATGGTTGAACCCGAACATATGGATTGGTTTAGCGATTTTAATGAGTACATTCAAGCTAAGCAGCAACTATTTATTAATCAGTCCGCTGATGATATCGCAATATATAACTATTTAAATGTTAACTCCAAAAATATTGCGGAGGCTAGCCCGGCAAATCTTATACCGTATATGAATCCGCCTGGGGCTTATGTTTCTAACGAACAAATTACTATCGACGATCAGATTATATGCGATGTAAAAGACATTAAATTATTAGGTAGGCACAACCACCAGAATATCTGTGCTGCAGTTACTGCGGTTTGGCAAATAACCAAGGATAAAGAATCATTTAAAAGTATTATCACAACTTTTAGTGGTTTGGATCACAGAATTGAATATGTTAAAGAACTAAGCGGAGTAAAGTATTATGACGACTCGTTTGGTACAACTCCAGAAACCGCAATTGTCGCAATTGAGGCATTCGAAAATCCTAAGATTGTCATTCTCGGTGGATCCGACAAAGGCTCAAAGTACGATAAACTGGCTTTAACTGTAAAAAATAGTAACGTAAAACAAATAATAACTATCGGGCAAATGGGACCAGTTATCGCAAAGGCGCTGGCCGATGTAGGATTTAATGATGTATCAGAAGGTGGTACAACAATGGAGCAAATCGTAACTAAGTCGAGGGAATATACCACTCCAGGAGATATAGTTTTACTCTCGACTGCCTGTGCCAGTTTTGGAATGTTTAAAGATTATAAAGATCGAGGTGATCAGTTTAAGCAAGTTGTTCAATCACTCGTTTAAGCTGTGAAATAATAGCTTGTTCTGGTTGAATTACTTTTGCTCTTCCCTTAACTATTAATTTTATTTGGTCCTCTATCCAGTGATAATGAGTGCACCCTAGTACGACCACATCTGCACCTTTTAAACATACATCGTCAATACTTTTAGATATTTTTGCAATATTTATTTTGTTATTTTCTATCATGTAAGTCCAGTCACTGCAATCTGGTTCTAATACTGTGATTTCTTTAGCATAAGTATCTTTTAAATACTTATATCTTTTAGAAAAAAGCGTAGTCGGAGTAGCACAGACCGCAATAATACCCGAATGTGTAAGTAAAGATGCGGGTTTTATCATTGGTTCAATCCCGACTAAAGGAACATCGATTATTTTTCTAAGATCAGATATTAATGTCGTAGTTACAGTGTTGCAGGCAATTACAATGACTTGGCATCCCTGGCTAACTAATTCTTTTAATATAGGTGCAACGTAAGATAATAATAATTCAGGCGGTTTACTACCATATGGGAGGTGCATGTGATCATCTTTAAAGACAATCTCATCTTTTATAAATTTCTCTTCAATAGCAATTGCGACAGCTAGTCCGCCTTTGCCAGAATCAAAAACGCCAATTTTCACTTATGCTCGACTTAGCATTATAAGTTCTTTTTCATTGCTATTCAGTCCGGCATAAAATTCAGCTTTATCATTCGGAATAAATCTTTTAATTAAGTAATGGTCAATCAGATTCTTTTGATGCAAAGGATTTACTGCGCCTCTTTGTAAGATCGCAAGTGAATGAATATCTTGTCGATCGTCAAGAAGTCTGGCGATTCCAGCAACAGAGCCTAGGCTCGTAACAACGTCCTCAATGATCCTAGGATGTTTAGCTCCAAGTGCTAGATCTTTATCGGAATGATCTATAAAATTGAAATCATATCTTCCACCACCATCAACACGTTTAGTTTGAGCAACTAAAAGTCCCATTTCATGACCAAGAATATTGGTAAAATTTCGCATCCCATCTGGCACATATAGTAGAACGTCAGCGTCGTCCATACACGGATGCATAGCCATTTTCCCAAGTAAAATTTCGCGTTCTCTAAAAGATTTATCTAGAACTTCGGCGTCAACTTTGATCGTAGCTTTCTCGCCAGAAGCAAATATAAATGGATTTTCGTAACTTGCTTCTTTTATCGCCCCTGCTGATAATAATGCTTCCCAACTTAGTTCGGCAACTTGCTCATCATAAGGTTTTGGTCGATCATATTCATGATGTATATGATGTTCATTGGCAGCCATATCGGAAGTTATTATACTAAAGTTTTTGCCGCCTTAATAACATTTTCAAAAAGTGCACAGACCGTTAACGGTCCGACCCCTCCTTTTTCAGGTGTAATAGTAATATCGGGAAGCTGCCTTACTTCTTGGTCTACATCGCCGACTAAACCGTTTTTATCGGTAGCAACTCCAGCATCAACTATCACTACATCTGGTTTAACCATGGATTTTTTGATTAGTCCTGGAACTCCGGTAGCACAGATAAGCACATCTGCCAATTTAGTAATTTCAGCTAAACTGGAAGTATTTTTATCAGCAGTTTGCACGTCAAGATTCGATGCTCGCCACAATTTCAATAGCGGGCGACCGACTAATCTGCCTTGACCGACTATCACTATCTTTTTATTAGCCAGATCAACATTGTAGCCAGCCAGTAGCCAGCTTATTGCAAGCGGCGTAGCTGGATCAAAATTAGTGACACTTGCTAAACCATCGACATCTTTTAAAGCAGATACCGAATTTAGAATTTCATCTGTTTTAGATTTGTCTGGGATTGGAATCTGGACAATTATGCCATGAATATTTTTATCGTTATTTAATTTCTCAATTTCAAAGACTGCCTTATTCTGATCGATGGTAATAACTTCAACATCTACTAATATATCTTGACCATAGTTAGTTTTAAGCCTCATATAACTATCAACTACTTGATCGGGATTAGTTCTGATTATCGCTAATTTTGGAGTAATTTGACTTGACTGAATAAAGCTTCTGACTGAGTGAGCCTGTCGTTGTTTGATATAACCTGCAAGATCAGAACCGTTTAAAATTTTCATTCACGTTTTATTGTAACAGAGTGTAATTTTAAAAAGACTGGCTTAACTTAAACCGTTTTTGCTGATAAATTTTGATCATATCTTTAGCCAGTATAAAAACCCATATTGTTATTACTGGATATATAAGCCAGTTTCGATGCCAAGCAAGTAGAATTTTACCATGTAAAAACAAATGATAAGCCCTCGTTAGCCCGATCGATGGAGCAGACTTCCACCCTAGCATTGGCCAGGCTGACAAGTGGGACAGCCTGTTATAAGGAGCAAAGAATACTAAAATTGTAATTACTAAAAATGTAGTTAAACGACCTTTTGGTGTTTTAAGTGAAATGCATTCAACTAAAAACTCCATCAACTACCTCCGTAGGGTTTTAATTGTCAGCACAGCTCTAATTATATTCACTGCAAATCCTAGGGTAAATAACACTAGAAATATAATAAGTGTCAATTTAAAATTACGATCTCTTCCTGCAAGCGGTCTTCCTAATCTGTCTTTCATTGTTCCAGAAAGCACTAAAATCACATCTATAAATGCCCAGACACCGCAACCACCAAAAGTAAATAACTTAGCCAAACCGAGCCCGACCTCACCTAGATAAAATCGATCAACCCCGAGTACGCCTAAAAAGTATGAAAATAAAAACGTAATTAAATAATCTTTGTCGCTTTCTCCGGCGCTCTGCATAGGTTGTTGAGATTGACCAGGATTAACGTGTGATGCAGACGGATAAATTGGAGCACTATTTTGAATCGGACTGTTTGATGGACTTGGCTGCACTGATGAAGCAACTGGTGTAATTTTTTCATTTTCTTTCGGTTGTTGGTTATCCATAATATATTTTCCTTTTTTATATATCTAAATAAAACTTACTACTACCTCTGATTATTGAGCTTAACCATAACTAAAGTCAAAGATTATCCACAAAAATACTTTTGTTAAAACGACCTAAGTAGTCGTATATTTGATGCTATGGAACCAAAAACTGAAAATAAAAATCTAGCACCAGTTAGTGCTGTGCCGTCGTCGAATACAGTCAATAACACTATAAACACGGCAAAACCGGAAGATGAATATTTAAAATATATTATTCCAATTGGTCGGTCTGGTCTGGCTATTGCCGCCGGCTATATTGGACTTTTTTCGATTCTAATTCTGCCAGCGCCGATATCAGTACTATTCGGTGTACTAGCGCTATTAGATCTTAAAAAACATCCTGAAAAAATAGGCAAAGTAAGAGCTTGGTTTGCGATAATTTCTGGAAGCTTAGTCATACTAGCAATAATACTGCTCATGATATTTAACCGACACTAAATAAAGATTAAACTACAGGGTTTTGAGGCGGAGCAGGTGGAATGTCATTAGGCGGCTGAGCGACTGGTTCAGTTGGGGCATATGACGGGGCTGGTTGAGTTGGTTGAATAGTAGGCTGCACTGGCTGTTGGACAGGTTGCTGTTGAAATGGTTGGCTTGGCGGTGAATAAGGCGTAGCAGATACACCTGCTGGAACTCCACCAGATAAAGGTCCGACGTACTGTGATTTTCCAAAAGCAAGCATTGGATAGCCAATAATCGGAAGAAAAAGCATTAGAATCCCAAAACCAGCATCTTTGCCATAAGCTTTTGCGAGATCAAATACCAAAATAAAGGAAATGACGATGTTAACAAATGGAATGAGTATAAGAATAATCCACCATAGTGGTCGGCCAACTATCTGTAACAATACTACAGTGTTATATATCGGTATTAATGCTGCCCAGCCAGGCTTCCCTGCTTTAGTAAACAACTTCCACATTGAAGCGATCGTTATTATAAGTAGTGGAATTAAGATTATCAAATAAACAATCATTATCACTCCAACTGCAGCTTTGCTTGCAGTAGCTTGACTACAATCTACTGGTGGCTTATTAACTGTACACGTTGCTGTTGAATATGCTTGTCCAAGTAGTGAAAATGCACCTACCATATAAGTACTCCTAATTTTTAATAATGCTTAAGTTTGATTGTATAGATTAATTCTTAGCTTACAAGTAGCAAACTCAAATTTATCATATGCACCTTTACTTGTATGAACAGAGGTAATCTGCTATATTTTGCAAGTTAAGGGCCAGTAGCTCAGCTGGTTAGAGCACCTGCCTCTTAAGCAGGGTGTCCGGGGTTCAAGTCCCCGCTGGCCCTCCAAAGATACATCAACAGATACCAATCAGTTCCAATATGACACCCCTGTTTTATTAGCACTAATTTGTATCTGTTATTTAGTTCAAATCCCATTTGGTGTTTGTTACAATTAAGTTATGGAACAGTTTGATTTAGTAGACCAAGATGACATTGTTATTGGTACAACCGACAAGCCTACTGCCCATTCAACCAAACAGCTTCACAGAGTTGCAGCTGTATACGTATTTAATGAACAAGGTGAGCTATATGTTCAAGTACATAAATCCAGTGGTGGACTTTTTGACCATTCTGTAGGTGGTCACGTTTCAAAAGGAGAAGATTATGCTACAGCCGCAAGCCGGGAAGCAGATGAAGAACTCGGCATTAAGCAACCATTAACTAAACTTGCAACTTTTTATTCCGATGAGGGCGTTTATTTACATATGTTCGGTCTTTTCGAGTGTGTCGCCGACCCAAGTTGGCGGTTTGTACCTAACGATGAAGTTAAAGAGATAATTCCAATGAAATTAGATGATATAAGAAAACTAATGACATCAAACCCTGAAAAGTTCACAGGTGGGTTCATAAATACTATGGAGCAATACTGCACAGTCAAGAACTTACAATAAGCAACCGCCCGCTACTGTTGATTATAGTTGCGATAGACAAGACGATGGACCTCCAGCGCATAACTACATAGTTTCAAACAGAACTTAGCGAACTATAATTATAGAAGCGATAAAACACACACTGACCCATCATAACAGTTACACTTTCATAAAATAAACAATTAACCCTATAATACATGTATGGAAGCTGAAGAATTTTTAAACTATGAAAGTCGGCAACTATACCGAAACGCCTTATCAGATTATTTGGCATCATCATCGTATCAACCGAATTTTTTAAAAATTGTATATGATCTTTCTCCTCATTTTGGTGTGGATCCTGAGTACTTAGACAGTAGAGAACATAGAAGTTTTCGAATAGTTGCTGAATTAGCACTGAACGACCTTATCGAAATTGAAAGAACGGTTTCTGTATTACCTCCACTAAAGCAAGCTGGAGGAACGGCGACTAATCTTAATCGTTTTGCTCCAGCATCATTTAGTTAATGAATCCAACAAATTCAGTTTTAATTACGTTTACAGTGACCTTCCACTACACTTAAACATTGGTAATTGACCTACTGTTTTTGTTATCATTTAACGTATGGAAATGAAAATTGAAGTATTAATGCTACCCGTAACAGATGTTGATAACAGTATAGATTTTTATAAGAACAAATTAGGCTTTAAACTAGACCACGACGTAAAACCAGGAAATGGGATGCGAGTTGTCCAGTTGACACCTGCCGGGTCAGGATGCTCGATAGTCTTCGGTTTAGGTATGGGAGAATTGTCCAGCCCTGGCTCAGTGAAAAATACACACTTAGTAGTTGAAAATATCGAGTTAGCACGCAGTGAACTTGATAAAAACGGCATAAAAATTAGTGACGTTAACGATATGGGTGGAGTAAAATACGCTTATTTTGAAGATCCGGACGGTAATAGTTGGACACTACAACAAATGTGTAAGCAAGCTCAGTCCGAATAAACTATTTTCGTTGCTATAAAATCGACGACTTCCTTATATTAAGCATGTGTAAATACAACTCATAACTGTTTTGATATGATTAAAGTGTGAAGAATCTTAAATTTAAACAGATTGTAAAATTGCTTTTCAAACCAATTTTAGCAACATTTATGCTTTTGATTGCAGTTGTTGGTTTATTTGCATGGATAGTTTTCGCATCGGCTCCAAAAGTACATTATTCGATCAAAACTGCTGACTGTACACTCGGTGAATTAGTTAAACTCAAACATTGCAACGTAATTATAGTAGTTACTAATTCTACAAATAAGACGCAAGAAGTGAATTGGAACGATACAGGTTTAGGGGGCGGTGATCCACTGATTAGAATTTATAATGCTAACGGAAATTATTGTAATGCATTTGTAGATACATCAGACACTGTACCGCCTCACCAATCAAAAGACTTAAACCTAAGTTGTATAGAAACAGATTTCCATAGAAAGCGCTACGATATGCATGCCGACATACAACCCACTTATATTATTATAAAGAGAAATTATTTCTTAAGCAGTAAAAAGCTGTTGCTTTATCCTAGATACTAAGCATAAGTTAATATTAAATAATTAAGTATCACCTCTAAAATTGGCTTTCCATATTTGACAGTCTATTACATATTATGATATAATATTTATATGTCTTGTGAGGTCTCTTTTGATAAATCTATCTCATATAAGAATTCGTTCTCCGCAGATGATGAAGCATCATTTAGTACTATATCTACTACAGAATTAATTGATGCCCGTTTTAACGGAATAAGCATACTAGGTGGAGTTGCTTATGATGCAGCATTTGCTGAGATTGAATCTAGACTTTCAGAAACTTTTCCTGAAAATTTTCGAAAAATTGATAGTACTATTGAGTCTATCTTATCAACTAAAGGACCTGCCGTAGAAGTAGGTGGCCCAACATCAAATGTACTCGGTACAGGTTATAAGACACCTTTGTTAAGTCCGGATAATTCCGCAAAAAAAGTTTTTATTAGCAACCTCTATCCTTGTAAAAACAAATTCGATCTAATTATTGATGCAAAAAACCTACCCTTTCGATCAGGTAGTTTAGGATTGATAATGGCATCTTGCCTTCCAAATAATGCAAAATCGTCTTTTTTTGATCAAACATTTGATCACTTAGAACGAGGTGGTTTTCTCCAATTCAATCGAGGAGACAGTCTTGACTTATATCATGCCTTAACACTTGGCTTTGAACTTAAAGACTATACTAGGCGATTACCGCAACATGCGGGCGAAGTAGTACTTCATAGTTTTATTGCTCAAAAACCTCAATCATAACAGTTTTAATTACTATATTTTTAGCCCGGAGATTAAGGAAAATTTAATACGTCATCGGAATTTTTTAATATTACACTATTGACATAAGCTTAATTATTTGCTATTATAGGTCTTAACTAAGATATTCTCTTAACTAAATAAATGGTTTTCCCTCTGGAATTCAACAACAAATCTAATTCATAAACTATACATACAACCGTTTATTCACCTCTTTTTATAATTAACTATTTATAAATAGCGCACACAAATTAATTAAGAACTAAAAACAATTAAAGGAAAAATATGAATCAAAATCATAAAACCGACCAGACTAATAGTCGTAAATTAAATACCGGACTTAATAAGATAACAAGCTCTACAAAAACACGTGGAGCTGCAATTCGCGCTCTAAAGCGCAACCAAGATGATGCAAACCGAATTGTTAGCCGGTACGCTGACTCAAATCAAAAACCAAGAGATCGGGCCAACGTAATCACTGATGCTTTTAAAAAGCTCAAAGTTACTTTTATTGGCGGACTTGAAAATGTTGGTGAGAAAAACATGGCTGTTATTGAATATCAGAATGATGCGATTGTTTTAGACTGTGGTAATAACTTAAGCATTGATCTGCCAGGCGTTAACTATGAAGTAAACGACACCGCATATCTTGAATTAATTAAACATAAAATACGGGCATATGTAATTACACACGGACACTTAGACCACATCGGTGGATTACAACATACCGTACCAAAATTCCCAGCTCCTATCTATGGGTCACGCTATACAATAGGTGTAATCGAAAAAAACTTTCAAAATGAATCAGTAGATTCTAACCTAGATTTTAAACCGGAACTTATTACAGCTAATATTGATAGCCATGAACAATTGAAGGTCGGTAGCTTTTTTATAGAATTTATACGAGTAACTCACTCGTTACCAGACGCTACAGCAATTTGTATAAATACTCCCGTCGGCCGTATTATCGCTACTGGTGATTTTCGTTTAGATCCAGAACCATTGGACAAAATGCCAACCGACATTAAAAGATTACAGGAGCTTGGGAAACAAGGAGTTTTGCTTTTACTCAGTGAGAGTAGTTATGCTGATGTCGAAGGACGTGTACCGACAGAAAGTACCCTGCAACAAAGTTTTCACGACATAATTGGTAATGCAAAAGGACGAATCTTTGTCGCTGCCTTTTCAAGCAATATGAACCGAACTCAAATGATAATTAATGCCGCTGTAGCGGCAGGACGAAAGGTAGCACTGGATGGTAGGGGTATGTTGAGTTATGCGGAAATAGCAGTTAGGCAAGGTATTCTAAAAGTCCCAAAGGGTACAATAATCTCCATCCAACAAGCTAGTAATGTACCGGCCAATCAACTTCTAATTATGTGTACCGGTGGACAGGGCGAACCAAATGCTGCTTTACAACGCATGAGTGAAGGTCAGCACAAATATGTAAATTTAAGCGAAGGCGACACTGTAGTAATAAGCTCATCACCAATTCCTGGTAATGAAGTAAGCTACGACCAGATAAGTAATAGGCTTAGTCTAAAAGGAGTTCAACTTTTTAGACATATAACACATGAACTAGACGAGTGTGGGCCTTTACATGTTTCAGGACACGCTAAACGAGAAGAACTGCGTGAAATACTACAAATAACGAAGCCAAAGTTTTTTATTCCTGTTCACGGTGGAAGACTAAAGCGAATTTACCATGCCGAACTAGCCATACAACAAGGAGTGCCGCGGAAACACGCACTGCTTCCAAATAATGGAGATAGCATATTTTTTACTAAAGAAACTATGGAAATCGGGGGGCAAGTACCACACGGCAGTATATTGATAGACCAAAACGGAAAGAAAGTTAGTGGAATTGTTGTTAAAGACCGCCTAATGTTAGGCGGTGAGGGCATACTTGCAGTCATACTCGCGATAAATAAAAATTCCGGGCAACTAGTCACCAGTCCAGATATTATTAGTCGTGGTTTTATTTCAATGAAAGAAAACGAAGATCTTATTAGCAATTTTCGAACTGAAATTAGGCGAGTAGTAAATCAACGATTTAAACGCGTCGATCTAGACCACTTTAAAAATGAAATGCGAGTACAAATAACTCACTATTTATTTGAAAATACCGGACATAGTCCGATTGTAATACCAGTAATTAACTTAATAGGCGACAAAGATATGTTGGGTCCATACATTACAAAAAAGCAATTGATTAGCGATAATCATCCGATCGACGAGCAGAAGCGCTTTCAAGAAATGCGTTTACGATTGCTTAAATAAGATTTAAGCGGTGCAAACAGTAGGATAAACGATTAAAAATAGACTTTCAATTGTCAGCAAATAATTTCTAGCTATTTACAGTTACTTTATCCGAGCTTAGCTGATTCCTGTTCTATAGCAATCAAAGTTGCATTCAAACCCAATGGCATAAAAGGACTGGCATAAATCTCTTCTCTACCAATAAGCACCTTGCCTTTCTCGCGGTTAATATTTTCTTTATAATCGTTATCTGGATTAAATGAGCGGTTCTCCCATTCTCGATTAATGATTTGGCCAACACTAGCATACCCTTCTCGCCCGATACTGCTGTTTTCACCTATAAAAACTCTGTTACTCTCCCAATGATGAACGGTTACAGCTGCACTTAAAGGGACGTAAATATTCATTGCCGCGCTACTGCCTCCAATTTTTTGATTTTCATCGTATGGACTTAAATTAATTATGGCGTCACCTAAAATAATCCCACCTTTAGAAGCGTAGATTTTTTGATCACGAATTCCATCTATTATAATTAACGGCTCACCAACAACTTCTCCGATACGTCGAGCCAAACTTTTATATTTTACAAGTAACTCTGACGAACCAGATATACCTATAACTGCTCGTTCCAAATCGCTTTCTAAGCTTTGATCAATTATAGCCTTACGGCGCAATTTACGTACACTTTGAATATGACGCGTGTCTTCTTTTTCAAAACTTTTAATGTAACTTTCCATCCCTGGCATTGTCTGTCCTTTATTAACTTAAATATACTATTCTCGCTAAATATATATCGCAAGCAGTAGCACTTTGAAACCAATTAGCAAAACACAGACGTTAGCAGAACAATCAATAATAAATTTAAATTTTCTTTGATATACTCCATTTAATAATAAGGAGAACTAAAATGGCTTTTAATGCCAATAAAGAGATACAGAATATAAAAAAAGTAGAAGATAAAATTGCTGATAAAATAACTTCTTTTGCCGGAACAATGAACTTTGTCTACATCCACTCGGTTTGGTTTACGATTTGGGTTGTAATAAATCTTGGATTATTTGGTGCAGGCATAGCTTTCGATAAGTTTCCTTTCGGCTTACTTACATTAATTGTGTCTCTTGAAGCAATATTTTTGTCAACCTTCGTCATGATATCTCAAAACCGGCAAGCCAATGCTGCTGAAATTCGTTCAGAATTAGATTACAAAACTGACGTAAAAGCAGAGATAGAAATAGATATTATTATGAAAACACTCGAAAGAATTGCCCTAAAACAAGGTGTAAAAGTAGATGATTTAATGGGTGAATTACAAAACACAAGAAAACTTCCTAGCCAGACAAACGTAGAAAAAACCTAACTGCAATATAAAGCATATCGGCCGTCCAAGTATTAGTTTTACTAAAGATTACATTGTCAAACTATTTGATATGGTAATATCGAACTAATTTCACTTGAAAAATACTTATTGTATTATTCTTAAAATAAGATCGTTTTATTCCATAATTTCTGTAACATTGTCTTTTATTACTATTGCTTGACCATCTATTAGTGTTTTGTATTTCATTTTGTGCTTTTTGAAGTATTCAATTGTATTCTCAATAGCTTCGGATTCTGGGTGTTCAGATCTATAGTGTGGTGCCAAATAATAATCTATTAAGCCAAGCCCCTGCCAAACTATGTCTTTTGAATAACCGTCTGGAACAATATTTGGATCATCAACATTTTCAATTCCGTGAAAATCAGGTGTTGCAGCAACAGGACCTGCACTATATCCTGCATAGACTAATTCATCTTCAAGTAAAGGCTTAATAACTTTATTAAAACCACTAGATTTCATAGCTCTCATTAGTACAAAGACATTTCCACCTCTTATCCAAACAAAACCATATTTATTTAGTGTTTCTTTTAACTTAGATTCTTTTCCAAAATATTCTCTTAAATCTAATTCTTCCGCTTTTAGTCCAAGATTAGATAAATCAGATAGCTCTTTATCGTATCGCTCTTTCCTGGAAGTTTCATCTTTATGGTCTTGAGCATTCATTATAATTGCACCGAGTTTATTTTTACCAAGCAGATTAACGAATGCACTCGGCTGGTTACCCAATCCATACGAAGAAAGATATAATTTCATAGATTAATAATATCAAACAGAATCTACTGAATTAGCTATTAATAATACGACAGACCTCAAAGTATTTATGTTACAAAAAACTACTTACATTAAGTCAGTCTTTGACACAATATATGAATTAACCTATACTTAACTTATTAGTTAACTATTATGAATATTAAATACGACTCACCTACTCTCGACGAAGCTCTGGATGCTTTAGCTCACAATAAGCGACGCGGCATTGTACACGACCTATCATTAAGCCCGGCTACAGTTAGTCATTTAGCAAGAAATCATGACCTATCTTTGCCTGCTATCCATAAACATATTCGTATTTTAGAAAATGCTGACATAATACAAAGAAGAAAAGTTGGTAGAACTAATTTTGTAGCCTTAAAGCAAGACTCATTAGTATTAGTCCAAACCTGGATAATGCAATATAGAACTGAGTGGGGAAATAGTGAAGCAACATTAACTAATTACATAGCCAGGATGCAGGAATGAGTTCAGGCGAAATTATTAAATTAAATTGGCCAATTAGGCTAAAAGGATAATATTATGGGGAAATACGTATATATATACTACGCAGGTAAAAATGTAGAGGATGCCGGAAGTGCTGAAGAATGGGGATCTTGGTTTGGGAAGCTCGGTGATAAATTAGTCGACGGTGGAAACCCTTTCAAGGATAATGGTCAAGCTGTTAATGCCTCCGGCGTAATGGCAGTCAAAGATTCGCCAGCAACTGGATACTCAATTGTAAATGCTGAAAGCATTGAAGATGCTACAGAACTAGCAAAAGGTTGCCCGCTTATGCATTCTGCAGACGGCGCTGTTTGTGTCTACGAAGCATTGCCAATGTAGCAGGGCCTATCTAAAGTGAAATCATCAAAGTGGAGGTAACTTATTCTGTTACCTCCACTTCAAAATTTATCAAAAACTATAATAATAAAAAACTAGATGAATAATTATTGTTACGGTCATATAATCTAGACTTATTTAAAAGGACGTATCAAAATTATTTGATTTAATATCAAACTAATAGTAAAGTTGACTATACAATGTCAGATAACATGATGGACAAGACAGATGACTTCTGGAAGCAAAAGCTGACGCCAGAACAGTACCGTATTATGCGGGATAAAGGTACAGAGGCCCCTTATAGCGGCAAATTTGTTGATAATCATGCAGATGGTGCATATAACTGTATGGCTTGCGGACATGAGCTATTTTCCAGCAGTACAAAGTTTGACTCCGGTTCAGGTTGGCCAAGTTTTACCGATCCGATAAATCGTGAAAATGTCGTACTACATACCGACAACACTCTCGGAATGGAACGGGTTGAAGTCACATGTGCAAATTGTGGTGCACATCTCGGTCATGTTTTTCCTGATGGACCGGCTGACAAAGGTGGCCAGCGTTACTGCATTAACTCTGCTTCACTAGATTTTAAAACTAAAAAGTAAGCGAATGTTTTACAAACGCCAAGAGACTGTCCAAAATCAAGTTTCCGAACTTCGAAAATCTGCAAATCTGACTCAGCTGCAGCTTGCTGACGACATTGGAGTTACAAGACAAACCATAATAGCTATTGAGAAGGGAAACTATATTCCATCAGTACTATTAGCGCTTAAGTTAAGCCGTAAGTTAGACTGTAGCGTAGAAAGGATCTTTAATTTATGAGTCATAATCATAAAAAACTTAGCAGTGAGTTAACAGTAAGTTTAGCTGTCTTAGTGATCCTTATGTTATTAATTCACCCCTACTGGATGCCTATGGGACTAGTCGTAATTTGTATCGCTCTTCTAGCAGTTTTAGTTTTTGGGCTTGGTGTTTTTGTCTGGCATGAAAATCCGCGTGATGAGCGAGAGTATGCAGTTATAGCCCAAACTGGACGTTTCGCTTACCTAATTGGCGGAGCGATATTGACAGTTGGCGTAGCTGTTCAGACGCTTCAACATAACATAGATCTGTGGCTTGTTTTTGGTCTTGCTGGCATGGTACTAGCAAAAGTAATTAACTCGATAAGTAATGATTAAAAGTAAAGTTGACTTTACATATTTAATCAATTAAACTCATAAACATAATTAATAATGCTTTTGGAGGGTAAATCCGTGAGTAACAAAATAACAGCATTGTCCATAGGTATACTAATAGTAATCGGTTTTTCTGTAGCAACGGCAGTAGTAGTTCATCATAATGACAAAACTACAAACGACCATGCCATGATGATGTCAGAAGCTATGCAAAAAACGGAAATCAAAAAAGCAGCTGAAGATGCAACCATGAAGCAACAAGCAGTAGACAAAAAGTCTGAACATGATGCCATGATGCAAAGTACAACAAATACTACAACTGCAACCCCCGTGAATCAGTAAACTATGTTTCTACTTATAAGCGCATTTATAGCGGGTGTACTTACGGTGTTAGCGCCGTGTGTATTACCGCTGCTACCAGTAATAATTGGTGGTTCACTTACCGGCAATACTAAAAATAAGCAGAGACCTCTTCTTATAGCTTTATCACTAGCCATTTCTTTAATTGTATTCACGCTACTTTTAAAAGCTACTACTCTACTTATTAACATCCCCCCTCAGGCAATAACATACTTTTCGGGAGGCATCATAGTAGCTCTTGGACTGGCTACGCTTTTCCCGTCAACTTATACTTTCATTATCGGCCGGCTAGGTATAGAGCACAGGGCACAAAAACTGCTCGGTACCGGCACAAAAAATCGCAGCCAATGGGTTGGTCCAATAGTCACTGGAGCGGCTTTAGGTCCAGTCTTTTCTAGTTGCAGCCCTGTATATGGCTATATTCTAGCTACAGTTTTGCCTGCCCATTTTGCGGCAGCAATGGCATATATAGTTTCCTACGTTCTTGGACTTGCACTCATATTGCTAGCAGTTGGTTTCTATGGGCAACGTTTAACATCTCGGATTAAGTTTGCCAGTAATCCTAAAGGAGCTTTTCAGCGAAGCCTCGGTGGGCTATTTGTATTAGTCGGTATCCTGATTATTACCGGTACAGGGACGAAAATACAGGTCTGGGCTGCCAACCACACGCCTTTAAAGTTTGATAACTTAAGCTCAAAGTTAATTCCAAAACCATCTAATAGCGTCGATAACTCCAAGCTTTACAACGTAACTTCATATAAAGCACCTGAACTAATAGGAATTCAAAGTTGGATTAACAGTAGCCCTCTGACCTTAGCTCAACTTAAAGGTAAAGTGGTACTCATCGACTTTTGGACTTATACATGCATAAATTGCATCCGCAGTCTGCCGTATGTCCAGGGCTGGTATTCCCATTATCAAAAAGACGGCTTAGTAGTTATAGGTGTTGAAGCACCGGAATTCTCATATGAGAAGATACCTTCGAATGTAGCAGCTGCAGTAAAGCAAGACGGCTTAACTTATCCGATTGCAATAGATGGTAATTTGGAGACATGGAATGCTTTTCAAAATCAGTACTGGCCAGCCGAATATTTGATTGATCGCAGTGGAAATGTTAGACGAGAAAACTTCGGCGAAGGTGACTATGATCAATCAGAGAAAGCTATTCGTGGACTGCTAGCTGAAAATAGCGATGCTAAGCTGTCTTCTAGCTTGGTAGCACCCACAAGTACGCCAGTCCCTATTGACCAGAATCAGACAGCCGAAACTTATTTAGGCACTGATCGTGCCCAGACATATAGCGGTTCGCCAGCTTTAGGCTCTAAGCTTGAACAAACGTATAGCTTTGCCAAAGACTTATCTAGTTCTCAGTGGAGTTTATCTGGCGAGTGGCAAGTATCAGGCGGTAGTATCACAGCAGGTAAAAGTGCTAAACTTAGAATTAACATTGCAGCAAAAAACGTGTATTTAGTTGGCGGTGCACCAAATCCAAGTATGGTCGGTGTAAGTTTCAATAGTCAGCCGATCAGTCAGGCTGATGATGCCGGATCAGACGTCTCGAATAATCAAGTGACCATGCAACTATCGAATCTATATCGTATTGCTAGCTTTAAAAGTTTTACAAGCGGTATAATTGAGTTAGATGTACCTAGCGGCGTGAATTTGAACACCTTTACCTTTGGAAATTAATGAATGGAGTAAATCAATGGACATAACAATATACTCAACTACGACGTGTGGTTTTTGCCACGCTTTAACAGCGTGGTTAGATAAGCAAAATATTACTTACAAATACAAACTTACTGACGAAGATACTACAGCAATGTCGGAATTTATGGATGTAAACGATGGTATGCTTGCCGTTCCACTTACTGTTATCAAAAAGAAAGATGGAAGTGAGACCAAAATTCTTGGATTTGACCAGCCTAAATTTAAGCAAGTATTAGAAATTTAGGAGGAGGTAGCTATGGAATAAATTGTATTAGCCGGAGGCTGCTTTTGGTGCGTAGAAGCAAGTTTTAATCTTATTAAAGGTGTTGAATCTGCAATCTCTGGCTACGCCGGAGGCAACCAAAAAGACGCCCTATACGAAGCAGTTGGTAGTGGTAATACTGATCATGCTGAAGCAGTTAAGATTACCTTTGATACTAACATTATATCTTTAAAAGATATTCTAGATATTTTCTGGGTTATACATGATCCGACAACTCTAAATCGTCAGGGCAATGATGTTGGTAGACAGTATCGATCAGAAATCTTTTACTCAAATGACAGGCAAAAAGAAATAGTTGAAGCGTCAATAGTCGAAATTCAGAAATTGTGGAAAGAGCCGGTTGTAACTATAATTGAAAAATTAGATACTTTTTATCAGGCTGAGGATTATCACCAGAATTACTTTGCTAACAATCCTGGTAATGGCTACTGTCAAGTAATTATTAACCCTAAATTACAAAAACTTCGTCAGAAATTTACCGAACGGATTAAATAATTATAAGCAGATTGCGTACTAAGTTTAACTAAAATCTAGTAATTACTGAGTGCAAATTTGCTTCAATGCTTGCATCTATATCAACGTTTATAGTCTAATTAATTTATGGTCGGATTTTGTGAAACTTGTCCAATAAGAGGAGAATGTCATCCGAATCAAGAGTTAAAAGCATTTATGATTACTCTAAGTGACGGACAAGACGATATTAACACTTCTCAGTTGTTTGACGAGTCGGGTAATACGAGTAAGATTTTTGTAATAACAAACACGGAAAATAAGATCCCCAAAGTGATTGACGATTGTGAGGCACCCAAACTAATATCAAAAGGAATATTAAGGAGGGAACTAATTGAAATTTGCGGTGGACTTGGTAATGTTTCGTTAGTAGGAGAAGTCTCTGAGATAGCAGATATATTTTCAAAATTAGAACCTAACATGAAACAAACTAATCATGAATTATGGCACGAAATGTAAATATATATACGGTTAGGGCCACAATGCTCTTTAACCATAAACATAATTAATGGCTTGTCGAAGTTTTATTTTTGTTATGATATGGTAATGACAAGCTACTATATTTGTGCACTAATAACTGCAATAAGTGCCTTAACTAGTTTGGGATTTTCAATTCATGTATCTCTATCTGCTCGATACAATAAACAAACCAGCGCATTTTATGCATCGTCACGTAGTATAGCGCTGGCCATAGCTTGTCTGATTCCTTTCATTTATCACTCCAAGCCATTATTAATTGAAATCGCGGTGACAATGATTATTGTACAATTACTTGATGCAGCCATTGGCATTAGTATTAAAAATAAAATGAAAACATATGGACCTGCACTTACTGCATTAATCAATTTGTTTGCTGTAATTTGGATTTTGAATTAAGTAGTTAATGTTTGAAATAAAGATAGAAATTGGTAAATTGAAAGTCTATTGTCTTTAGTAATAGGTTAAGTACGATAAGTGTTAGCTTTTCGTGTATACGGCAAAATAATAATATCCTGCCGATAAAATGCTAAAAAAAATAAATACGAAGGTCCAATCTAGTTTTAAGTTTGTATTTTTTGTGAGACTAACATAACACTGCGGTAAATTGTTATTATTTATCATATCTGAAAACATCGATAACCAAAATACAACTAAACTAAACGGTATTAACAAAAATAAAAACGTCATTTATAATAATTATAATCTAATTTTTCGGGAATTTATTTTAGCCATTGAAACCTACATTAGCAATTGTATTGTGCACTTCTCTAACAGTCTTTTGATATAGTTATGCTTATGAAATCAAAACTAAATAAACACATTTTTTTGAGGATATTAATATTAGTGGTGCTAGCAAATTTTATAGCTCAAATACCTTATTATCTGCATCAATACTACGTGCCTCATCATATACTCCCGAGCATTGTAGGACTTATACTAATGAGTATTGTACTTTCTTGGTTTCTAGTCGGATATAATCTACTTAAAAGAAGTAGAAGATCTGGTTATTTACTTACATTATCATTTCTTAATGTTGAGTTCTAGTTTTACTTACAAACTCAATTAGTACAATTAACAACTAAACATTGAATATTTCTTCATGTGTTACATCCGGATGGATTTATTTTATTTGTTGTATTTTTAATAGGTTACATCAACTTTGTTTCTGACATTTACTTCATTTTGTATTTGCACAGTCACCGGGCACAATTTATTGGAAACCCCAATAGATAACTGATGTGAATGTCTTTATTTTAGCGTAATTATATTTTATATTAGTACGCTTAAGCGCTTAAGTTATATTTATGTTAAAAGCATATAGTTTTTACTAAATTCGCTTAATTAATTTGCCCCATTTGCAATAAAACATATGCAAAGCCATACTTCAAATATGCAGACGATTATTATTGCTGGCCAAAAAGCCCCAAACTTTAAATCTAAGGATGTATTCGGATCGCAAGTCAATCTGGCAGAATACAATAGTGGGTATACATTATTAGTATTCCTGAGGTATTCAGGCTGCCCATGGTGTAACTTAGCGATACATCGATTGACATTAGAGTATAAGCGATTAACAGATAAAAAATGTCATGTCATTGTAATCGTACAATCTAACCGACAAAATATAGTTGATAACATTTATGACAGGCACAAGCCTAAACCACCTTTCCCAGTTATTCCAGATCACGAAATGAAACTGTACAAGTTATATGGTGTTGAGATATCTAAACTAGCTGTGTTCGGGTTTATACGGCATTTGCCACAATGGTTAGAGGCAGTGCGAAAACTAGGTTACAGCCAAAAAAAGTTAGACGGTAACTTCTTTTTAGTCCCAGCATGGTTTTTAATAAACAACAGAACACGTAAAATTATTAAAAGCGATAGAGGCGTAAGCTTCTATGAACACGAATCATTTATAAGCATCTATGATTCTCTTACATTCAAAGATTAATACTAGCTTGCTGTTTTTTTAGAAATATAATATTTCAAAGCAAACTTTTTTATCAGATTCTGTACTAGTAATATATCATTATAGCCGCTTAACTATTAAGTTTAACTCCACTTACTTAATTAGGAATTCCAATTTGTTATTATTAGATTGTAACGTAAATAAAAGCTGCTAGGAGACACAATGACCAACAATGTAGATTATTTTGAAATAGGTTCGCCAGAGCCAGTAGCTACTAAAGAATTTTATGGCCAGTTATTTGGGTGGGAAATTGGTTCACCATCCGAACAGGGATACAGGTCAGTCAATAAAACTGAAGGTGGAGTATGGGATACTTCTGAAATGGGCGGAAATAATTGGGGAATATTCTACGTTCATGTTAAAGATGTAAAAGATGCAGTCGCAAAAGCAGAAAAATTAGGAGCAAAAATTGTCGTCCCATTTACATCCGGAGGAGGTATAGAGTTTGCTCATATTATCGACCCACACGGCAATAGATTTGGTGTATGGAAGCCACTGAACTAGTCTTGATAAAGTATTTAATCTTTATTAAATGATATGATCGTTAGCTAGTTTTTAATTATTCTTTTTATCGATCTAATGTTGGGAATTAAAAGCGGCACCTCGCTTTTGTACTTATTAAATTCCTGAATTTTTCCCCACTTACTATTAGCTGACTTTTCTAATAAAGGTATCCCACTTACAAAAAATATTAAAACTATAATAAATATTGGACTCAAAAGTGCAAAAAGTAATCCAGAACTTGTCAAAGACGAAGCGACAACTAAGTACATTCCAACCCAGACTAACATTTCACCAAGATAATTTGGGTGACGACTTGCTCGCCATATCCCAACATCTATCCAGTCCCCTTTATTTATAATATGACTATTAAAGCGAAACTTTTGAGCGTCAGCTACAGATTCAATAACTAAACCTAGTAAAAAGACAGCTATTCCAATCAAAGTTAGCAGACTTATTCTTGAATTTTTTTGTTCAAAACCCAGTATTGGAGCTAACATCACAATAAATACAGTAGATCCCTGTAAAAGCCAAAACTTTAAAAAAGCTAAAAAATGATCTCGCATATCATCAAAACGCACATCCTTCCCTATCTTATTTATTCGTATAAATAGAAAACCGCCCAATCTAATTGCCCAAACTAGAACAAGTATTAGGATTAACGTGTCTAGTTTGTTATGGACACTTCGGTAATATCCAAAAAAAGCTAGCACGCTAAAAGTAATCGAATAAGAAATATCCGTTAGTTTGTCAGTTTTAAACATATACGCAGGAATAAACATTATTAGATTAATCGCTAACGAAACTATTAATGCCAGAACAATCATATTCATACAAAAATCATATCATTATATATTATTACTTGGCATAAATTATGAGTTGGTAGAAATATGGTGGTTAGTAGAACTCAGTGGAAAACAGTAATAAAGACATACAGGAGTCTAAAAACATATTTGTTATAATATTAAGATGAAAATCGTAGATCATGTCCGCATAGATGAACTATCAGAAATGGCTAAGAACATGTACGGCAACATAGTAAAAGCAGATGTTGATATTGTTAAGAATATTCTTATTGTTGATATGGGTATGCATGCCGATGGAGAAGCATACTTGATGGAGAAAGGTTCAAGTCAGAAGGACTTATGGGGTATTAATTTGCACCCTTCAGATTATAAAACTAAACACTTTATTGAATTTGATTCAATGATTAACATAAAACCAAGACAAGGTAACGCATCTAAAGATATTTTGGATACAGAAGTTCGAAAAATAATAATAGAATTAGTGCAGCATGTAGTTCATGACTAATCACAATTTTAATACTACAAAATGGGCTGAAATGGATGTGTTCAATCAAATGGGAAATATAGGCTCTGAAGTCGGCCGAGCTCTAAGTGCAAAACGCCAGGGTAAGGTTGATCGCTGCCAAGCAGCTTTTTATCGTGGACTTGATTTAATTGATGAAACGGCGAAGCTTTGGGCTGCTCAAAAGCGCACTGGCCTGCGCGAGCTTTTATATGCACGTGAACAGTTTGCCGAGTCAATAACCACCCCAAAAATTGACACTACACTTGAAACATATTTTATGCAGTTTGCATTTGTTGCACGTGCTAATCGATAAACCTAAATATGCTTCAACAAATATTATATTGTTATTACTAGAAAAGGTATGTTATTTCTTTTCAAAGAAAACCATGAGATAACCGCTTGGGTCACGTAAACTAAATTCTCGGCGTCCAAAATCATTTTTTTGTAGTTCGCTTTCTGGTTTATGCCCTGCTTCGATAGCTCCTTTATAGAAATCATCAATATCTACACTTACTAATACCAGAGGACCATCTTTAGGGCTGTCATCAATATCGTTAACTAAGTGAAATTCAGATGAAAACCAATTTACATATGCAATTGCAAATCTGTCATCTTTTTTAGTTACTTTGAATCCTAGACTTTCATAAAAAGTTATCGTCTTATCGATATCAATTACCTTATATACTAACGCTGATACACTTTTAGGCTTCATATGAACTCCTTGATTTAAATATTGCTTAGTCGTATAATCAAGTTACTTTAATTTCGAGGTATAGTCAAGTATGAATAGTATAAAAAAAGATTTAGAACGTAAACTAACAATGGCCGTAAGACAATATGGAATAAGCAACACGCTATTTAGAAATGTCGTCGCAGACAGACTTGGGCTAAATGTTACAGATATGGAGTGTCTAGGCCTACTATTTCATAAAGGGATAGCTAATCCTACTGAACTTGCCCATCATACTGGCCTAAGCACTGGATCGACAACAGCTATGTTAGATAGGTTGGAAAACGCAAAACTCATTTTGAGAAAACCCAATCCAAACGACAGACGTGGACTACTAATTTCAGTTAATAAAAAAGGTTCTAAAAATATAGAACCATTCTTTGTAAATGTTAGAAATGCACAAAATAATTTGATCTCAAGTTTTTCCGAGAATGATATTCAAATTCTGATAGATTTTTTCAATCGTTTTATGAATATTTACGAAGTACAGAGAAAGAATCTGATTAATAATTCAACCAATAAAAAGTAGTAATTAATTTACCTAACTATATTTTCGACATTGTCTATTAAAAAGACAGAAATTGGCTATTCTCCCTTAAAATAAGCAAAGAAATTATTTACAATGTCTGACTATATATATTATTACTTTGCCTTATGGTCATAGTTTTTTAATTGACAATCAGTTGTTGATTCTCGCTGGTCACCCAATGGGGTACATCTACCCGCAGGTATGCAGTTGCTATGCAAATTATCAGTCGCATTGCAACTGTCAGATTTTATATTTACAAAAATATAGCCTGTAACAACGACTATAATAGTTAATAGAAGTACTGCCAATATAATTTTTTGTTTCTTTTTCATGTTTTTTACTATAACAGTAATGACCAATGTTTATTTGGCTTTGCAATAATTGTAAGTTGCTAGAAATTGTACAGTTTTTAATAAATTACAAGTGAAACGCTACACCACGAGAGTTTTATCGATCTGTTAAAATATAAGTATGATCTCGTATAATAAGGATAAACGAGTAGACAAATATATAAGTAAACTACCGTTGTGGCAGCAGAATATATGCCTACAAATACGCGAATTGGTTCATGAAGCCGATGTAGATGTGAGTGAGACTATCAAGCGTTCAATCCAGCCCTACTTTATACTTAATGGAAATATTTGTGCCCTGCTTGCTGCTAAAGATCATATAAATGTATTTATATATGACCCTATTGCTGCAGATCCCGAAGGTATTATTAATCAGGGACATAATAATGCCACGGCGCGGTCAATTCAAATAAAAAACGGTGAACCGATAAATGATCGTGCCTTTGTCGATCTATTTAAAGCTGTAATATCGAATAATAGGGCAGGTGGATGGCGAAACCTTGAGAAAATCTAAAAAGTTTTTCAGTAAGTTAAGTAATTAATTAGCATTTTAAAAATTTACTTTAATTTTTTCTTGATAAGGTGTAGATTGAATCAAGGAAATATTAATATGGCAACAATTTACGAATCAGCAGAATACGCAATGAACGGCTTGTGGAAACAGGGCGATGAATATCTACGATCGTTTGTTGATTTCGGTCTTGCTGATATAGATGAAATCACCGAATTTGGAAGGTTGCAACTTGTTAGCTCCGATAATGAAGATCTTGTAGTTTGCAGATATGTAGATGAATTAGATATTGAAGGAACAGTCGAAGAAACAAAGAACGGCAAATTAATTGACGTTTCGTATCGTGTTCAATGGGATTGGGATATGAGAAATCTACCTAAAGTATACAAAGATGAGTGGAAGGGTAATCAGTCGCATAATGTCGGAACTGTACCTCAACGTGAATTTCCACTCGTAGCACAGTCGATTGGACGATTACTTTCACAACTGAATTTAGCAACTGACTAATAAGGCTCTGAATTAAGTTCGCTTTGATATAATGATCAAAGATATTAATTAGTGAGGAGACACAATGCCAAAAGGAACAGGAACGTTAGAAGATCCCTGGCAGCTTCAAACACCGCCTCTAAGTTCAAGCTATGAAATGTTTCTCGATGAAAAAGATGGCAAAAAAGTTATAGTTTGTCAGGTTGGTAAAACTACCCTACTTTATGACCGTCGGGCAATCGATGATTTACATAAAATGCTGCGAGAACACGGAGATTGGATAGAACTGGGTAGCGCTGACGAACAGAAGACGGCTAAAGATGGAACAGTTGAGGCTTGGGGAAGGTCAACAAATAATCCTGTCGGTGGTTGGTATGGTTTAAAGAAAGGCCTTCGTGGCCGCTTTGGAATGTATATGCCACCTTTATTAGAAGCGCTTGGTCTGGCTGAAGTCGAACACAATCCACGCGGTAATAGAATGAAAGTTAAATAGCTTATTAATTATTAGTATTATTTCAAAAATTAATTTGTAATTTTACTATAAACCTAGTTTTAAAGCTTTAATTAAACCGCTCGGCAAATTTGATTTAATATATCAGAATCAATTTTTTAACGGTTGGCCGTTACTTGATGATCAAAAAACAATTGTTATGGCATTTCCTATTGAAGGTTGGAAAGAAGCTTGTGCAGTAACTATTAAACAATTCGATGATAGTCTACTCGAAATTAATATTTACGGAGCAAATAATAACTTCGAACAGGCTTTAGAACAAGCTTTATCTGCCATGTCGTTAGATGAAGATGGGACAAATTGGCAGGAAATCGGAAAAAAAGACAAAATTTTTTCAGAACTTCAAAAAGAATATAATTATATGCGACCAACATGCGTTTTTTGTTAACATAATGTTATGGATGATTATATAAAGACTGAGCTCATTAAGTCAGGTAGATTAAACTTGTTTGAAAAGCTGGCACCGTCACATCAAAACGAATATTTAAAGTGGATCAATCAAGCAAAAAAAGTGGAAACAAAACAACTAAGAGTAGCAAAAATGATAGAGATGTTAAATCAAAAATCTAGTAAATAAAATAAGCTAAAGATTATATCACAGCTTAACAAGGGTATTTTTAACTGTTAGCAATTTAGTCTTTGTCTATACTCTTAAATGCAATAAAAATTTATTGCTGTATTAACTTTTTAACTGGGAGGAATTATTTTATGGCAAATACAAGTAACCGCGGTTTCGCGTCAATGGATCCAAGAAAGCAAAGAGAAATAGCTAGCAAAGGTGGAAAAGCCACGGGTGGCAAAAACCTAACTACCGAAGCAAGGTCTAAAGGTGGTAAGAGTAGTCACAGTGGCGGGAGAAAAGGTTAAACAATTAAGTTAGAAATAATCTAATTTCCGGAATAGGGGCACTTTTGACCCCTATTTTTTTATTTTATAAAAGTTATATAATTAACTTCCATGCAAGAAACATTTAGCATAGACAAGATTACTGGTAGTACGCCTAGAGCTAAACTATTAAGACTGGCTATCGCAGGACTAGCAATCTTGAATGGATGCTCAAATTCTAAATCTTCTAACTTTGATGGCGGATGTCAGCAATTTGAGGTCTATGCCCAGAATAGGTGGAATCCATTAGGTGCTGCCGAGAGAGAAAGGCCTGAACTATTATCTAAAAAAGTTGGCGGCTTTATACCTAATAGTATTATTGAAGTGAACGGCTGGCTGCACAGCAGTAAAGAAGTATACCCAAATAATGATCCACCTTTTAATAGCGACATTTGGTTTCGCACAATCGATAATCGATGGGTTAGTTTTGCCGGCGTAAGAGCAGAGCCTACTGAACCTGATCAGACTGGTCACGCAAGTGGTGGTAAACCAGCAATTGAGCCTACTGAATGCCAATTAATAAAAAATTAATTACTATGACTCCGCTAGAAAAAATTGAGTATGACATTATAAATCATCCCGATAATTCAAATTATCTGGATATAGGATACAAACCGACGTATAGTGCGTCGACAAATTCTAAAATAATTTTGGTTGGTCAAGCGCCTGGTATTAAGGCTCAGGAATCTGGCATTCCATGGAATGATGTATCTGGTGATAACTTGAGAAAGTGGCTAGGCGTAAGCAAAGAAAAGTTTTACGACGAATCTATTTTTGCATTAATCCCAATGGATTTTTATTTCCCCGGTAAGGCAAAACATGGCGATCTTCCACCGCGAAAAACTTTTGCTCCGATGTGGCATCCGCTAATAACGAATTTACTCATTAACACCAGGCTGACAATTCTGATTGGACGATATGCTCAGATATATTATTTAGGATCTTCAGTAAAAAATAATCTAACTGAAACTGTTCGAAGTTATAAAGATTATCTACCTAACTATATTCCATTAGTTCATCCATCGCCGCTTACCAGAAGATGGCAGACTAAAAATATTTGGTTTGAAGATAAAGTATTGCCAGAACTAAAAAAAGTAGTTACTAGTATTATCCGGTGATTTGAATAACTATCTTGCCTTTCACAATGCCATTTTCTTTTTGTTCGAAAGCTTTTTTAATTTCTGAAAGAGGAAAAACCTCGTCCACTTGAGGGACTACTACGTTTTTTTCAATTAAAATTCTTAATTCATCAAGGGCCTGAGTTGTAACATGTGTGCTCTGAGTAAATGCAGTAATCCCTAGTTCTATTAGCTTTTGCTCATCTGCACTTGCAATCATAGACACGCCAACCCCACCAGGTTTAAGTACGGACAAAGTTTTATCAAATTCTTTACCGCCTGCTGCTTCAAAAACAGCGTCGTAGTCTTTTAAGATTTCAGAAAAGTCCTGATTTTTATAATCTATTATCTCGTCGGCACCCAAATCCTTAACAAAATCTAGACCTTCGCCGGTTGCCGTAACAGCAACGTATGCCCCTATATTTTTAGCAATTTGAATGGCGATTGATCCTATGCCACCTGCTCCTCCGTGAATAAATAATTTCTGACCGGATTTTAGCTCAATGTGTTCTGTTAACGCCTGTAGAGCACTTACACCCACCAACGGAATAGATGCCGATTGTATGAAATCTAGATTTGCCGGTGCAACAGCTATTTGGCCGGCAGATGTCGCAGCATACTCAGCAAAAGCTCCGCTATTTCCTGCAATCACGTTTGCTTGTCCGTAAACACTGTCACCGAGAGCTATCGAACTGACATCTTCTGCTTTATCAGTTATTATTCCAGAGATATCGCCGCCCAGAGTAGCAGGAAAAGTTAGCGGAATTTTATCTTTAAGGTAACCTGCTCGCACAGTTGAATCAAATGGATTGATACTTGCGGCATTTACTTGTATAACAACTTGTCCGCTTTTAATAGCAGGTATATCGACTTCATTAATTTCTATAACTGAAGAATTGCCGTATTCATTTATTTGCGCAGCTTTCATAAAGATGCTCCCCCTTAACATTTATATATTATTTCAAGTACTATAATTATTATAGCATAAGACTTCAGATTCAACTTTAGTAGCTACATAAAAAATGATACAACGATATTTATTAGTACTACTGCACCAAGTACTCGTCTGAAAATACTGTCGCCTTTTAATACTTCTAAGTATGCCCATGTAAACAAGAAAGCGCTTGCAAGTGACTGAGATCCTTTGTTTATCCGACCTCGCTTAACTATATAAGTAAGTATCGTAAATATTATCCATCCCCAGAGTGCTATATTAGGATTCTGCCAAATTACTATTTTGCCGTCTTTATCTTTAAATATTTTGTCGAAGAAAGTTGTTGGTTTATATGTCATGAATTCAATAATACATTAATTATTAGTCACTTAATAGTATGATTTATTACTTTGTTAATAATAAGACATAATATACTTTCAAAACATTAGTATTAAATTTTAGGAAGTTTCTATGTTAAAATCTGATATTATTACAAAAATTAAGTTAAATAATGGCACTTCGATACCACAGCTAGGACTAGGCGTTTGGCTAATCCCAGATGGCGAACAGACTGAAAATTCAGTTATGTGGGCGCTTCAGGCTGGCTATCGGCATATCGATACAGCCAAAATATATAAGAATGAGTCGAGTGTCGGGCGTGCTATAAAAAATAGTGGCATAAAAAGAGAAGATATTTGGGTTACAACAAAACTTTGGCCAACAGATTTTTTTAACCCCAAAAAAGGATTAGAAGAAAGCTTAAATAAACTAGATATGGATTATGTAGACTTATATTTATTACATTGGCCAGTACTCGGAATGACAAATAAGGTCTGGAAATCAATGGAACAACTAGCTAATGAAAAAATGACAAAGTCTATCGGTGTTAGCAATTACTCGTCTACTCTTATTAAAAAGATTTTGGCTGACTGTACTATTCCACCGGCAGTTAATCAGATTAATTGTTCACCATTTGATTATCCTAAATATCTCCATGAGTTTTGTATTGAAAATAATATAGCATTCGAAGCATATAGCCCGCTTACCACTGGGAGCAGGCTAGATGATCCGACATTAGTAAACATTGGACAACGTCATAAAAAAAGCCCGGCTCAGGTACTTCTTCGCTGGGCAATACAAAAACAAATGATCGTCATTCCAAAATCAGTTAATAAGGAACATATTAATGAAAATACCAAGATATACGACTTCAACTTGAGTCAATCAGATATTAGCCTGTTAGACGATCTGTCGAGTTAATACTAAGATAAAAAATAATAATTGCTAACACACTTGAACCTCAAACGATATTTTCAATATTGGTTAAGCTAATGTAATATTTAACTATAATGCAGCCAGAAAAATTAAGTTCAGCATCGCCTATTTCAGACAATAATAACTCTGGGGAAGCGAAATTAACTCAAGATAGATCTAATAAAAATCTGTTTAAGAAGCCCCGGGTGCCTCAGAATTTAAAACTTTCTATTCTACTATTTGGTGGGTCTTCATCACTCGTATTAACTTTGGGTATAATTTTCTTGAAAAATTTTATATCTAAGTCGTCTGCACCTAATTTTGGGGTATTCATAGCAACAGGATTAATCGGCATTTTATTAACTGCGGCACTGTTTATAGTCATATCGAAGCTTGGAATGGGATTTAAAAAAAGCACTCTTACTCTGGCATTTGGTTATAACAGCCTAATAGTTGTAATTAAACTATCGTTGTCACCGGCATCACTATAACTAGCTAATCAAAAAAGTTCTTTTACAACTGGAATCTTATCTGTAGATCCAAATTCACCGGTTTTTTATATTTTTACATCTATTTCGATATTAATGCTATACGTACTAGTATTTAAGTTGCTCTACAGTCATTTCAAAAAAAGCATGAAAAATTCTTTTTTATTTAGTCCAACTACTCAGGAAATAAAGAAAAATCATGGAATCTTTAAAATTTTCTTAACTATATTTATCACGCTGGTTCTTATTGCAGTAATCGGCATCGGGCTACTGTCTTCAGGTATAAGTTATCTGGGTTATGTTTTCTCGACTTTCGGAATAGTTATGTTAGTTGCCCTAATAAGCGCTTTTACCTTTGCATATATGACTTTTAAAGAAGTAGAGCAGACTGCAATTGAAATAAAAGACGCGTCGCTTCTAGCTAGTTTTTTTTGGATAGGACTATCCCTTATTCTGCTATATCACATAATGTGGGTAGTGCTTATGATAACACTTGTAAATATTTGGCCTTTTAATACATACACTCCAAAATAGTAACGGATGCTACTACGAAAGTTCTATCATTTATTTAAGACACTGAGATGGAGAGTTACTCCGACTTTGATAATATATTTGTTACTTGGCTCGGCAAGTACCGCCGGCCTAATAACTTTTAATTATAAGTTGGTCTTAGCTAGTATAGCTTTAATTAGCAGCTACTTTTGTGCAGTAGGTATTAACGATATATCTGATTTCGAAATAGATAAGATAAACCTTCCTGGAGATAAAAACAGACCACTAATTTCAGGCATTGCACATAAGACCGACCTAATTTTTCTATGCATTATTGCATCCTTAATAGCAGTAGTATCTGCAGTTTTTATCAATAACCGAGCAGCAATATATATATGTATATCGCTTCTCGTAAATTTAATATATTCTCTCCCACCTATTAAAATTTCTCACAGACCGATAATCACACCGCTATTCCTACCTATAGGATACGTAATTATTCCATTTTTAATAGGAAGAAGCATATACGATAACCGATTATCTTTAACATCGTTGATGCTAATAGTTGCCTTATATTCTATTTTTGTAGGTAGAATTATTTTAAAAGATTTTCGAGACCGCGAAGGCGACCAGAAAATGGGTAAAAAAACATTCCTGCTAGTTTACGGAAAAAAGAAAGTATTACAAACAAGTGCCGTAGCTTTTAGTTTTGGATATATTTTGCTTTTAATTATTTTAATATTAAATTTTGGACTGTTAAGTACGTTAACGATCTTTTACTTTTTACTACTTCTTTGGACTATTCTGCTTATTAATAATTCTCATAAAATAAATGACGAACAACTTGCAATCGGCTTAGGAGCAAAGATCGGTAATGGACTACTGATAACTGTACTAACTATTATAGTTTTATATATAAATAATGCTCCACAAAAAATAATAGTGATTTCAGTTATATTTCTAATGATTCTCTATGGCTATAATATATATAAATTTATTAAATTTCCGCAATCAGCTGTAATAGCATATAAAAAATAAAATGATATTAATTAATAAATGAATTACCTATCTGAAAGTGAAAAAATACTTATATTGATTGGGCCTTCGGCAGTCGGTAAATCAACGATAATAAATAGCTTATATAATTATAATTTAATTGATGTTACTCCAATCTGGACGACCAGGGCTAAAAGAACAAATGAATATACGAATACTCCAGAACACAAATTTGTCTCTGATCTAGAGTTTGACCAACTTAAAGTAAATAATTATTTTTTAGAAACCGTGTCTCATTTTGGCCTTCAAAGATATGGAGTTTCAAAAATTATTTCACCTCGGCAAAACCATCTGCCGACAATAATTCTAAGAGCGGATTATGTTTCGTTGTTTCAAAAACATTATGCTAATACTGTAGTTTATCAAATTGAGTGTAGCTACCAAGATGCTAAAAATAGATTAATTAAAAGAGAACTATCTAAAAATGAAATAGACGCAAGAATGAAAGAATTTAATAAAGAGTTAAAATTAGGAAGTAAGATTGCAGACAGTATTTTTATGAATATAGATATTGATCAAACTATCAATGAAATAAGAGGATGTTTGGTTAAAGATTTTAAAATTAAATAATTTTTTTAACATACATAGCAAAATAATACTCAATACCATTTTCAGTTATATGACTGCTGCTTTCAGATAATTCAAAACTAGTTTCAAAATTTGGAAAATATTTTGTGCAGTTAAAGTCTGCTAGCAGGTGCGTTAAGTAAAGCTCATCAGCAAGATCAATTGTGCTTGAAAATAATGCGGCTCCGCCGCCAACCCAAATATCATCATTACTTTTTTTTAAAAATTCTCGGGCGTCTAATATTTTATCAAATCCCGATCTTAGCTTCTCGACACTACTTGTTGCAACAATATTTTTTCTGTTAGGCAACGGCTTTATCTGTTCCTTGTACCATCCGTATCCCATTAACACATTCCCATTAAGTGTCTTTGATCGAAAATGCGCTAAGTCGCCTGGTATCATTCCCTGCCAAGGAATTCCAGAATTATTAGCTATACCTTTTTTATTATCGATAGCAGCAATGAAACGTATCATTTATAAAGAATAGCCGGTCTTATATGGTTGAGCAAATAAAATGATCCTGTAATTAACAATAATTTTTCTGGTCTATTTAATAATAATTGGAAGGCTTTTAACGGATCAGATTCAATTAATGTATTTTTATAATCAAGTAATTCTAAATCTGTAATTATGTCTTTTGGATCGATCGGAAGTCTAATTTCATCTTGACCGAAGCTGAATTTAGTCACAATAATCTGGCTGCTTATACCCGCCAGTAACTTTAAGCAAAGATTTATTTCCGACTGTTTATTTTGTCCAAAACTAATCAATGTTGCAAGCTTCTGGCTACCATACTTATCTTTAATGCTTTCTATTAATGCTTGAATTTTTTGCTCGTTATGTGAGCCGTCTACTATTATGGTCTTGCTATTTATGTTAAAAATCTCCATTCTGGCAGGTACTACAATTTCTGATGATTCTTGTAGTTGTGCGTGATTTAAGATCGGTTTTTTATTAGTTTTTAAAATTGAAACGACTACACTAAACGCTAAAAACCAATTTCTCTTCTGAAAAAGTGGCAAATTTTTCGGTGCATTATTAATTGATGACTGATCAATTTCAACAAGCACTGCGTCTTTATGTTTGACAATCTTATTTATTTCTAACATTATTTCTCGACTCTGCGTATACATATATACTTTATTTCTTGGCAGTATAATGCCACCTTTTTGTCTGGCAATTTTAGATATTGTATTTCCTAAAATCTGAGTATGATCTAAACCAATGTCAGTAATAACACAGATTTTATCAGAACGATTTATAACATTCGTTCCATCTAAAAGACCGCCTAGTCCCACTTCTACAACCGCATAATCTACTTTTTGTCGATTAAATTCCCAGTAAACAAACGCTATTAGTATTTCGAAATAAGTTGGCTTTTGGTCAAACTTCTTTATTAGTCCAAGAAATACTTCTAATTCTGAACAAAATAATTCAGCATTTAATGGATTATTATCGATCTGAACTCTTTCGTTGATTTCATCTATGTGTGGAGAAATAGTTAAGCCGACTTTATAGCCTGCAATATTGAGCATTTTTGCAATATAATAACTCGTTGAAGTTTTACCCGATGTTCCTGCAATATGAACTACTTTTAAGTTATTCTGAGGATTACCAAGGTATTCCATCAAACTCGTTATTTTATAAAGCGAGTACTTTTTAGCTTGAGCATTGTCAGGTATATATTTGCTTAGTACTATATTTGCGTCCTGAAGATTAAGAATTCTGGTCATAGTTTATTAATTGTACTCTGGTAAAATTATCTTGTCAGGGGTAAAATAAGACATCACGCGCCCGTAGCTCAGTGGATTAGAGCGTCTGTCTTCGGAACAGAAGGTCGGGGGTTCGAATCCCTCCGGGCGTACCATATTGCTTATGCTTTGAAACTTGAATCGACTGAATTAGAATTTATCTATGTATTTTGGAGCAGTGCCATACAATTTAGAAGGATACATCGAAAATTTCGGTGATGGCAGCAATATGTACAGAAGCGATACTTTCGGCCAGCCAAGAACTTTGGTGGCAGGAGACGTACTTGCAAATGGATTAGAATTAGCAGGAAAGCCAACAGATGCAAGTAATGGCGGTATTCTTTTGCCATTTACCGATGGTATAAACCGTCGTGTAGCTGCAAGGATTCCCTTGTTGTTCGAGGGCGGTACAACTGGCAAACTACCAAATTATCTCGTGGTTGGTGACATTTTTGAGACTGGCTGTGTAGTATTAGACACTAAAGGTGAATTAGTCAAAGATAATCCCAGATATAAAGATCATGCTTATGAAGTTGGCTTAGTTATTAGTGGGGGGCTTAATGGACATCAGATTGAGGTTCCGAACGATTTGATAATTGCTCTACATGACGAAATCTATCCTCCATCACAAAAAAGTTTAATCGGCGCTTTTGCAATAAAGAGAGTTTTAGAAATGGGAGCAAGGGCACGAAGGAACTTACCGAATTATGGCAGGCTAGATTCGGTGCCAGAGCCCGAAAGACTTGTGGGTGTATTTAACGAAATAGCTACATTGCGTTCAAAAGCTCAAGAAGAAAGAGACACCTATCATAGTACTCTGGCGGCACTTAATGAACAGTGTATAGAATTGAGAGGTGTTGAACTCTTGATTACTGGACATCTACACGGTAGAGGCGGAGTGAAAGTATACGATAAAGATCCACAATCCTTAGTTGAGAAATTGCATATAGAAGTAACATCGGCAAGCGTTAACTCGTATGAAGGTTACGGGGGTCATTTAGCTCAATACCTACCCTTTATCGAGTTTCAGGGACGGACAATAGAAGAAGATGAACAAGTAGGAGCTTGGCTGGGAGTTGATAAATTTGGTGTCACTGCAGAATTTGTAGAAGACTAGCCAGCTTAAGCATAGTTGCTAATTATTAATTTAGTTATAGCTTGATACCAGGTGCTGTTCCTTAAAAAATATGCTGCTTTAAGTACTTAAAGATCACTTTTTATACGATGACAATCTAAATTTACAATAATGTTAAAGCACCATGTATTCAATGAAATGATATAAATATGAATCCAAACGTCAATGTAAACATACTTTGACAACAGCTCTATCTGATATAGTGATCACATGCATAAACACAAACTTAAAGATATCATATGGAATATATACGACGAGCTTATTGTAAGTAAGTCAAAAGACCAAAGTTTCTGGATTTTAATCGCCTTCATACCAACTTTCATCCTGGCACGTCTTCTTGTGCGACTTTCTCCTAGTCTTTTCTTACAGGTTGGTAATTATCACATTCATCACTTTACGTATGGGTTTATCCTACTTGCTATTGCCGGCTATCTAGCAATTATTAGAAAAGGACGCTCTCCAATCTGGTTAGCTTTAATTTATGGCATAGGTTTAGCTTTAGCGGTAGACGAGACAGGCATGTGGCTACATCTTACCAGTCGCTATTACAATGATACTTCGGAAGATACTATTATTCTTGTTGTATCTTTACTTATAAGTTTTGTATACTTCAAGGATTTTTGGATGAGGCTTTTACAAGAAATGGCTGGGAAACGTAAATCAGTCGACAAGACTAATTAATATCTTATAAATAAATAAATTAAACTCTAACCAAGTTCAAGAAAAATAACTTCATCAATCTATCACTTGTATAATTCTGCTAATTAGTATAAAACATTATTATTAATCAGGAAAATTAAATGGCAGAAATAATTGTAGTAGTTCCAGAAGAAGGTATTGAGGAAACGGGAGATATAAGTTTTAAATTTGTAATAGATTCTGATATTTCGGAAAATGTAATAGATCATGCTTATGGTTTAATGCGCCGAAAAAAGAAAGATGATAGCATTATTAATTTAATAGATTTTTCAAACAAAGTAACTAACTTTGCGCCTATCGATAAAATAACACAATGGAGAATCGATCTGGTCCAAAATGGAAGTTTCCTGCTTGCATGCAGCGTTGATTCAACTGAAAATGAGTTGGGACTACAACAAATATTAAAAAATTTACCCGACAGTATTGTGCTTGTGCCACCTGAAGATGTTGAGCCTCTGACTTTGGCGTGCAGTGCGCTTAACTTTAATTTATCAATCCATCGCCGTGATGGAGTTTTATCATCTAGTTAATATTACTAAGTAACTAATATACTTAAAAATATTTAAATATATTTTTGGTAATGCTTGCAAATATTTATTATAATCGTATTGTTAAGTTATGCCGGAATTTAACTTTGGTGAAGACAAGGTTTCTATAGATGATTTACAGGTAATTACAAGATCTGATTTGACAGTAATTTGCAACAATTTCGAAGACGACCTTAGACTAACAGCTGTTCAAACGATCGATAAAGTTGATACATATGCCAGGTTAGCTAGAGAAAAGTATCCACGCTTGCCGCTACTAAGCGTTATTAATGGTTTTAGTCTAGTAAAAAACATGAGAGTAGATGCAGTTCATAAGTTTGCCTATTCTGATAAATTTATTAACTACGCAGAAATCACTTTAAAAAAAATATATAATCAAACTGACCAAGAAATCCACTTCCTAACTGGTGGAATTTTCTTCGCGATCGAACAAAAAAATCATATTAAATAAACATAAGTTTTACAATATACTTATACTTAAAATGAAGTTACTATGTATTATCCAATAATTCTTTTGGGCATATCGGTTGGACTGAGTAATTTCGCAGCATCAATCGCTATAGGACTTAGCGGCGTTAATAATTCAATAAGATTTAAAACTGCGATTATTTTTGGTTTATTCGAAACACTAATGCCAATCATCGGACTGTTAATAGGTAAACAATCCGCTGGTAAAATTGGTTTCCATGCTAATTATATTGGAGGTGGGTTGCTTATACTTACAGGCCTATATATTATTTTTAAAACATTTTACAAAACTACTAGTAAAAATGTAAATAACGCTTCTGATAAATCGCTTTGGAAACTTATAGTGGCCGGACTGGCGCTCAGTATCGATAACTTAATAGTAGGATTCAGCCTTGGTACACACAAAGTACCGCTTGTTAGTTCAGCTCTAATTATAGGATCATTGAGCGTAGTATTAGCACTTATTGGGTTAGAAATTGGCAATCAGTTAAGTTCTAAAATCGAAGCTTTTAGTGAACTGCTTAGTGGATTTATCTTAGTTTTAGTCGGCTCATTAATCTGGCTTAAAATAATATAACGTAAACAAAAATAACTAATGCTAAACTATATTTAACAACTAACAACTGAGGTAATATAATGTCACCGGAAGATAAATCAACAACACAAAATAGTAGTACTGCCAGACCAACACGTTATTCTGGTCTATCTGGTAATGAGATGTACTGTGCTCATTTACTTGGCTATACGCCTGGAAATTTACTAGTCGGAAACAGTGTTTTTTCGATGGGACTTATCGGAGGTATTGGTTCAAGCCTTAGAACTATTGCCGGCGGTGAAATAAAACAATACACCAATATGATAGCCGAAGGTCGGCGATTATCGTTAGAACGATTCGAAACTGAACTCTCTCAAACTGGAGGTTCTGGTGCCAGTGGTGTAACTAGCGAAATTATTTTTCATTCTGGAAACGTAGAGTTTCTAACAGTAGGATCAACAATTCACAGAATCGACAACAAAGCCGAGGCAAGTTTCACGTCATCGGCCGATGCTCAGGAATTATACTGTCAATGGGATGCTGGCTATAATCCAAAAAGCTTCGTATTTGGTAACGTCGCATATTCTATTGGTGTTGGCAGAGGAATTGTAGGCGCCATCAGAAAACTGGCAAAAGGCGAAGTAACTCAGTATAGCGATATATTCAATACAACTAGAAATTTAGCTTTACAGCGAATAATCAGCGAGGCACAATCTAAAGGTGCAAATAGTGTAGTAGGTATACGAACCAGCATTCTTCCAATCGGAGTATCCGGTGTACAAGAAATGGTTATGCTAGGAACTGCATCAACGCATTCTGAAATTAACGATATCGACAGCGGTGTCGGAGGAGTAACTACCAGTGATCTAACTGCAGAAGAAACTTGGAATCTGGCGAAACTTGGCTACGCACCAATTAAACTTATGCTTGGTACATCTGTTTATTCGTTAGGTTTGGCTGGCGGAATTGTTGCATCATTTAGGAATCTTGTAAAAGGCGAAATTAGAGAACTGACTGAGCTTATCTACGGCGCACGTGAAAACTCACTTAAAAAAGTCCAAGAGCAAGCACAAGCAATAGGCGCAGATGATGTACTGGGTATCAAAACTTATATTTACAATTTGGGTAACGGAGTAATTGAATTTCTGGCAATCGGTACTGCTGTTAAAAAAATAGACAATATAAAACCACAGACTGAACAATTACCACCTCAGGCAATTATTCGAGATAAAGATACCTTTATTGATACGGCTAACTTTTCATATGGCGTAGATCTTCAGAACCCTCGACGATAATCTGGCATTTTAATTTAGACCGCCAATAGTTATGTTGTTTCTGTTATGCTAGAAACAACATGAAAAAAGAAGGCGTCCGGTTTTACTGCTTCTCTTCTCCGGTAATGATAGCGACATTTACAATTGAAATTGTATTATTCTTATACACCATAATTAGATACAAAATGTCTACTGTAACCAGGATCATTGCTTCTCTTTTTATATTTCTAGCAATATTCCAAATCGCAGAATATAATGTCTGTAAATATAGCGGTATTTCTAATCTTTGGTCTCGCATCGGTTTTATCGCTATTACAATGCTGCCTCCGTTGGCACTTCATTTAATTATAGAAATAACTAAGTCTAGACTTAAATACTTAGTCTGGTTAAGTTACTTTTCGGGGATATTCTTAGCGCTATTATTCGGATTTAGTAAAACGGCGTTTGCTTCTCATATTTGCGCTGGTAATTACGTTATTTTCCAGTTAGCTAGTTCTGTTGGAGGTGTATATTTCACATACTATTATATCTGGATGTTTGTTGGGATTGTTTTATGTCTGTATTTCAGCCTATCGGCTAAGCAAAAAATTCGTGAAGCACTAATTCTTCAAGTATTTGGATATCTGTGTTTCTTATTGCCTACAGGAGTTGTTAATACGCTTAATCCAAAGTCGATATCCGCAATACCGAGCATCATGTGTGGATTTGCTGTGCTGTATGCGTTCGTACTTGGTTTTGGAATATTGCCAATCTTAGTTACTAAGAAAAATAAAACCTAATTCCATTTTTAACTGAACTTATCTGTTATTATATAGTTACAACCTAAATGGGAGCAGTTTATGAGCAAATCGGTTATTATTGGCGTTATCGCAATTATAGTTATACTTGGTGGCGGATATTTATTAGTTCATAAAAAAAGTACACCGACAACTTCAAATAATACTTCTAATAGCACCTCTACGAATACTACACCTTCAACGTCGACTGATAAAACAGCGGCCGCAACAATTACTTATTCAAATAATGGTTTTAGCCCTGGTTCAACTACTGTAAAAGCTGGTGATGCAGTCGCTATAAAAAATACGTCGTCAAATGAACTCCAGCTAAATTCGAATCCCCATCCAGTGCACACTGATGACTCTGACTTAAATGTCGGTTCAATAGCTGCCGGCCAATCTAAAACTTTTGTAGTAAATAAAGTAGGGACTTTTGGTTTTCATAATCATTTAAATGCCAGCGATACTGGCACAATCACTATTCAGTAAATGAATTTAAGTTAATCTGACTGTTTTAAGGTCTATTCGTTAAAGCCCATATATTTTGTTATGCTATCAGAGTATGACAAAAGAACGATCACTAAATGCAAGCGCTTGGTCGCTTAGTACAATTGCTGTAGTTATTGCAATTACAGCATGGGGTCAATCTTTACGCTGGAATTTCAATCATTTGTCAACTTATCAATTTTTTCCGGTACTTGGTTTAATCGCATACGGCGTAATGTGGTCGCATTATATTGCAGCTGTTTGCCGACAATACTTAAAGATCGACAAAAGCGTTCTTCATAAGTACTTTGAATTGACAAGCTTAGTAGTACTGGCAGCCATAGTGCTACATCCAGGATTACTTTGGTACCAGCTTTGGCGCGACGGATTTGGTCTTCCGCCAGGTAGTTATCTCGAGCACTACGTTGCACCAAGTCTTCGCTGGGCGGCAATACTTGGAACGCTTTGTTTAGGAGTATTTCTTTTATATGAACTAAGACGTAAATTTGAATCTAAATCTTGGTGGAAATATATTGCTTATTTGACCGATGCAGCAATGATCGGTATTTTAATTCATTCACTTAATTTAGGAACCAACCTACAGCGAGGTTGGCTTAGATTTGTCTGGTATTTTTACGGGGTTACTTTAATCGCTAGCTTAGCATATATATACAACAACAAGTTAAACAAGAAATCCAGTTAAACTTTTTTATTGCTGATCTTGATTTTTTCGTTGGTTTTCAGGTTTTGGCAAAGACTTGGGTTTATTGTTTTTATCGGCCTGCTCCAAAGTCTGTTTTAATACTTCCAAAACGCTTACCGCATGTTCTTTACTCATGCCTATCCTTGCAACTGCCAACGGCTGATTGTTGGGGCCGGCCCCTTGCATAAAATTCATTACTACGCCAAAGTTATTCACCATAACGTGTAGCATATCTGTATAGACTATACGGGCATCGTTTGGCATAACCATAATAGACGGTTTTGCCATACCGTCGTCATCATTTATCATTTGATTTGTTGCTACATCTGTATTTTCATAACCAGCCAGATGCCATAGTTTTGTCGCTTCGTCTTCTTTAGTAGCAAAATGACTGATGAGCAGCAATAAAATATCTTCGCTGGGTCTTACAATTCCGTTTTCTATATCAAAAAGCTGCGTTGTTTCTATTTCGACAGCACCGGATACTTCAGCTAATGATTCTAGCTGTTTTTCTCTAAGACGTCTTAATCTCTGCCCTAGTGATTTAAACGGATAGTCGCCAATATTCTTACTCATTACCGGTACATGGTACGCTGGTTTGGCCGTGCAATCAAGGTATAATACCTACCATATGTTCATTCAAGAAAATATTCCCCTTAGCGCTTACTCAAGCATGCACCTAGGTGGAGCTGCCAAGTATTTAACAGAAATTAATGAACGAAGTGAAATTGCCCAAGCTGTTGCGTGGGGAAAAGAAAATAACCTACCGATCATGATGATTGGCAACGGCAGCAACATCATCTGGCCGGACGAAGGGTTTTACGGTTTAGTCTTAGTTAACCGTATTCTTCATTTAGATATATATAAGCTAGACGAAAGTAATGCATTTGTGACCGCTGGGGCTGGTGAAAAATGGGATGACGTAGTAGCTAAAGTCGTAGAACAAGGATATAGCGGCGTCGAACAATTATCACTTATCCCGGGCACTGCCGGTGCTACGCCTGTCCAAAATGTCGGAGCATACGGCCGAGAAATATCTGAAGTCTTAACAACAATTGAGGCATATGACTGCCAAACTGACTCTCTAGTCACAATTCGGGCATCCGAGTGTAATTTCGAATACCGTAACAGTCGTTTTAAAACCTACGACAGAGGGCGCTTTTTTATAACTGCTATAACTTTTAGGGTCACTAAGACTAGGCCAATCCCGCCTTTTTATTCAAGTATTACTGAATATTTTAAAAACAATGGAATATCTGAATATACGGCAAAAACTCTCCGCGAAGCAGTCATCGCCATTCGTTCGGCGAAACTTCCCGACCCTTCTTTAATTCCTAATAATGGTTCATTTTTTGAAAACCCTATAGTTTCAAAAGAATTACTGCTTGATTTATTAGAAACACATAGAAACTTAGTATACTGGCCGCGCGACGATGGTGGTGCAAAATTATCTGCAGCTTGGTTAATTGAACAAACTGGCTTTAAAGGCATCCATGACGCTGAAACCGGATTTGCGACGTGGCCTAGTCAACCGCTAGTAATAGTTAATGAAAACTCAACTAAAACCAGCCAACTTATGCTGTTTAAGAAGAAAATTGTCGATGCTGTTCAAAATATGTTTGGTTTAACCCTAGTTCAGGAACCAGAGCTAATTACTAATGTATGAAAATACCAGATCAAAGAAGTTTACTCGCCAAACTAGGATATTTTCCAGGTCAATCAGTACTTTTAAGTAGTAGCCCAAAATGGTTCAGAACATTACTATTAAAAAATAATATTAATATTAAATCTGAGCTTCCTGCCGATTGGGCTCACTTATTTATAAGCAACCAAAAAGAATTAGATGTAAGTATAGAAACTATCGATTTGGTTAAAATCAGTAATGCTTTATGGCTAAGCTGGCCGAAGAAGTCAAGTGGCCTAAAATCTGATATAAGCGAGCATTCTTTTAGACATAAAATCTTACCACTTGGTTGGGTCGATATTAAAGTTGTATCTATTGATGATACGTGGTCAGGACTAAAATTTAGTCGAAGAATAAAATAATTTGAGTAAAAACATGATTTATTTGATAAAATGTATTTGTGAGTGCCGATCTACCCGAATTAATACCCGAGCCTGAAGCGCCTAAAATATACGAATTATTCGAATCTTTAGACTATAGTTCTAAGGTTTTAGAAACCAGCACACGCGAGTTTATAAGAACCGGCTCTTCAGATACCAGAGAAGAAATTACTACTAACTTAGGTGTGCAAGCTCATCGAATAAATAAAGCAGTTAAAACATTAATCTTTTCTGATGAGCTAAACCAAGACGAAAAAAATAAACATATAGCATTTTTAGTAAGTTATGACGATTGTCGAAGAGTAGATTTTTTAAATATACTTTGTAATCCAAACGACGAAGATAAATTCACTTATGCTTATTCTAACGATATAACTGAACTTTCGGAACAAGTAAATAGTGTTATAACTAATTCGCCAGATAGACAAATGGCGGTTAATAGTATTATTGAATCTCATATCAGTTATATAGAAACAGACTTTAATCATTTCTTAGAATCTTCGATAGTTCAAAATAAACTGCTAGAAAATGAAAAATATCAAAAACTAAAAGATAGGATTATAAGAATTGGCGAGACAACTTTTGCTATAGGAGTTGGAACAATTGTTGGAAACCTAATAATAAATAAATTTAAAAAATAGTTTATTTTGGCAACGGATACGACTGAGCGAAAGCTTTTATTTCTAATCTTAACTTGTTAAGCAATTTTTCATCACTATGATGGTTTATTGTATAGTCGATCCAACGAGCGATTTGTTCCATTTGCGGTTCTTCCATGCCCCGTGTTGTCAGCGCAGGAGTACCAAGCCGTATTCCACTTGGATCAAACGGAGATCTCGGATCATATGGTACTGTGTTTTTATTGACAGTTATCCCGGCTCTACCAAGTGCATCTTCAGCTTGCTTTCCAGTTACATTTTTGTTTGTCATATCAATAAGTAACAGGTGATTATCAGTACCGCCGGTAACCAGATTAAATCCTTTTTCAGTTAATATATTGGCAAGTTTTTTAGCGTTTTTAACTATTTGGTGACCATATAGTTTAAATTCAGGCGTGGCAGCTTCATTCAGCGCTACTGCTATAGCTGCTGTCTGATGATTATGTGGACCGCCCTGTAGTCCTGGTATGATGGCGCGATCAATTAAAGTCGGTAAATTTTCGCGAGTTCTTTCTGCTTTTTTAAGAGGTGAAGAGGGAAGACCATTTACTAAAATCATTGCTCCCCGCGGTCCTCGTAACGTTTTATGAGTTGTTGTAGTAATTACATCTGCAAATCCAACGGGGGAGGGATGTGCTCCGGAAACTACCAGTCCGGCAATATGGGAAATATCTGCTACCAGCCAAGCTCCATTAATGTCGGCAATTTGTCTAAGCTTAGCCCAATCAAAAATCCTCGGATAGGCTGTCGCCCCTACAAAAATTAATTTGGGCTGCTGGCTAGTTACCATATTAGCCATTTCCTCATAATCCAAATAACCATCTTTACCGGTGTGATACTGAACAGAATTATAAATTGTGCCGGAAAAATTAACTTTTAGTCCGTGAGTTAAATGCCCACCAAAATACATATGTAGCCCCATGATAGTATCACCAGGATCAACTAGCGCGTAATAAACTGCTAGATTGGCCGGAGATCCCGAATAAGGCTGAACGTTTGCGTGTTCTACGCCGAATAATGATTTGGCACGAACCCTTGCCAAATTTTCGACTTCATCTACGAATTCGCATCCGCCATAATAGCGCATACCAGGATAGCCTTCAGAATATTTATCAGTCAATCGCGAACCAAGAGCAGCCAAAACATCTCCCGATGTATGGTTTTCGCTGGGTATCATTTCAAGACCGTCAAGTTGACGCGAAGTTTCAAGTTTTATGAGCTTTTCAATTGCTTTATCTTTCATAAATTTATTCCCCTACTCTTTTACTTTAGTATTTTATTAAAATTACCGGCACGCCTAAATATAAGAGTAGTTAAATCATATCTTAATTCTAACAGTCATAACCTTAGTTAAAAAATGTCTTGAGCTTTATACCAAATACGGTATACTATTTAGCTGTGCCTACTACAAATGAAAAAATTGGTCAACTGATTTATCAGATACGGCAAGAAAGAGGATTAACTCAGGCTGAGTTTGCTCGTAAACTTGCTACCAGTCAATCAGCTGTTAACCGTATGGAACACGGCAAACAGAACCTTAGTCTTGAAACACTTGGAAGAATTAGCGATGTACTTAACAAACAAATTATCTCTATCTCTTCGAGCTCATCTATTAACTTGAGCATAGAAGGCGGGCATGAGTTAAGCGGTGAAATCGCAGTCAAAACATCAAAAAACGCAGCAGTCGGTTTACTCTGCGCGTCACTATTAAACAGCGGTACTACCAGACTTAAAAATGTTGCTCGCATCGAAGAAGTTAATCGAATAGTTGAAGTACTAATTAGTATAGGCGTACACGTTCGCTGGACTAGCGGTAACGATCTTGAGATTAAATTACCGACAAAACTAAACCTTGATTCACTGAATAAAGTTTCTGCCAGAAAAACTCGCAGCGTAATAATGCTAATTGGTCCTTTAATGCATTTATTCAATGAATTTAAAATACCTTACGCTGGTGGCTGTGAATTAGGTAAGCGAACTGTTCTACCACATCTCTACGCATTGGAAGAATTTGGCGTAAATGTCGATACCAAAACCGGCCATTATAATGTTTCAGTTAAAAAAAAGTTGCCCAAAAGATCAGTTATCTTATACGAATCCGGCGATACTACAACCGAAAATATTCTTATGGCTGCGGCTAAGACGGATGGAGTAACTATTATTAAAATGGCGAGTGCCAATTACGCAGTTCAAGATGTCTGCTTTTTCTTGCAAAAACTGGGAGTAAAGATAGACGGAATTGGATCGACAACGTTAATAGTTCATGGCATTAAACAAATTAAGAAAAACGTAAGTTATGCACCTGCTGAAGATCCAGTAGAAGCCATGACTTTTATTTCGGCTGCGATTACAACGAATTCAGAAATAACCATACGTCGTACGCCAATAGAGTTTGTAGAGCTTGAACTTTTAAAACTTGAAAAAATGGGTCTTAAATATAAAGAGTCGGAAAAATATAAAGCAGAAAATGGTAAAACTGATTTAGTCGATTTAACAATTTATAAACATAACGGAACATTAGTAGCTCCGCTAGAAAAACTCTACGGCCGTCCCTTCCCTGGACTCAATATAGATAATCTGCCCTATTTTGTGCCGATTGCAGCAGTAGCTAAAGGTAGAACACTAATACACGACTGGGTGTATGAAGACAGAGCACTTATGTATACAGAAATGAAAAAGATTGGCGTAGATATTGAACTAGCTGATCCACACAGAGCGTTTGTAACTGGTCCGACACGATTTAGATCATCAGATATTGTCAGTCCAAGTGGAATACGACCGGCTGTCATGCTACTGATTGGTATGCTGGCTGCACCAGGCACTTCTACGCTTAGAAATGTCTATACCATAAATAGAGGATACGAAGAATTAGCAAAAAGATTAAATAGTTTAGGTGCAAAAATAACTATTAAAAACGAAGTATAAATAAAAAGAAACTTATTACCAACCCGATTCAGAGTAGTAAATATTTTTTTCAACGTTTTCAATAACTTGTCTAATATAGCCAATAGTGTTTACTGGTAAGTTATTTACATTAAACCAGCTTAACTCTGAACATTTTTCGGGTTCTCGATTAGAAATAATTCCCTGCCACTGGTGAGTTTCGTAGAAAACATCAGCCCTCTCATCGCTGGATTTTCGATGCATAAAATGAACAAATTTTAATTTCGTAGGATCAAGTGTAACGCCTGCTTCTTCTTTTGCCTCACGGCATATAGCCTGAGTACTGGGCTCATCGCCATCTACGTGGCCAGCAACCAATCCAAAATTTCCGTCCTCAAATCCAGTATTACGACGTTTTAATAATAAAATCTTTTCTTCGTCTCTTAGAAGAATATAAACTGATAAAATCATTTTAAAACGATCGTTAATCATAAATTTGATAGCTTAATAACAATAAATAAATCTGGGGCGAGTTATGGGGATTGAACCCACGACCTTCGGAACCACAACCCGACGCTCTAACCAACTGAGCTAAACTCGCCATGAGCAAAGTGATTATATATTTTTTACATCTGTAGCACAATGGTGCCCCCGGCACGATTCGAACGTGCGACCTTAGGCTTAGAAGTCCTCTGCTCTATCCAGCTGAGCTACGGGGGCAATTGGTGCGGGATGGGGTAGTCGAAACCCCGTCCTAAGTTTGGAAAACTTATATATTAACCGTTATACGAATCCCGCAGAACTGGCTTATTATACCAGATTATCTCTGTTATAATAGCAAAGAACATAACGATTACTAAAGGGAGAACTATGCTGAAAAAAATCAGACATTTTTTTAATGAATACCGCTGGCTTGGCCTTGTAATTATTGCAGTGATAGTAGCAATAGTTCTTGAGTTAACAAAACAACATAAAATCGCGCATTGGATTCTCGCAATTACTGCTCTAGCCGCTACGATACCAATAGTTTGGGATATGTTCCAGACACTTAGAAGCGGTGGTTACGGCCTAGATATATTAGCGGTGACTGCAATTGTAGCTTCGGTTTTGCTCGGTGAATATTGGGCTGGAATAATTATCGTACTAATGTTAACTGGCGGTGAAGCACTTGAAGATTATGCTGAAAAACGGGCTAAAACTGAGCTAAGCGAATTATTAAAGCGTAAACCACGAATTGCGCATAAGCTAAAAGGCAATAAAACTATCGATATTCCGCTAAAAGAAGTGTTGGTCGGTGATAAAATTATAATATATCCTGGAGAAGTTGTACCTGTCGACTGTGTGATAATAGAGGGTAGTTCTAGTTTCGATGAATCCAGTCTAACCGGTGAAAGTCTGCCTGTTTTGAAGCAGATAAATGGCCAGTTACTCAGCGGCTCAATAAATATAGAGGGTGCAGTCACAGTAAGTGCACTTCATACTGCAGCCGATAGTCAGTACGAACAAATTATTAAGTTAGTAAAATCTGCAGCATCAAGCCAATCTCCATTTGTGCGCTTGGCCGATAAATATAGCATTCCATTCACAGTTACGGCCTTCATCATTGCCGGTTCGGCTTGGGCGATTTCAGGACATGCTATTAGGTTTTTAGAAGTCATCGTTGTAGCTACTCCCTGCCCGTTGCTTCTTGCAGCCCCAATTGCTTTAATTTCCGGTATGAGCCGAGCAGCCAAAAAGGGAATAATTATAAAAACTGGTGCATCGCTAGAGCAGCTAGCGTTAATTGAAACCTTTGCATTTGATAAAACCGGAACCCTGACACGAGGCGTACCGGAAGTTAGTGAAGTAAAAACATACAATTCATATGCAAAGACTGATGTACTTAGTCTAGCGGCAGCATTAGAGCAGAATTCAACACACGTTCTGGCGAAAGCTATATTAAATGAAATAGACAAACAATCATTAAAAATTCAAAAAGCAAAACAGATTAAAGAAATATCCGGAAAAGGACTCATAGGCAGAATTAAAGGTAAAACGGTTTTAGTAGGCAGATTAAGTTTGCTAGAACAACATAATATCAAAATACCCAAAACGATTGGTTCAGAATCACAAAAACTAACTTCAACTTTCATAGCAATAGATGACGAACTAGCCGGAATAATCAGCTTTAAAGATGAGATAAGACCTGAAAGTAAATCTATGCTTAGCAAGCTAAAACAGCTTGGTATTAAACATACTCTTATGGTTACAGGTGATAACACGTCGACTGCAAAAACTATCGCCGACAAGCTAGGAATCTCAAATGTTGTAGCTAATTGTCTGCCTACAGACAAACTTCACGCTGTAGAAAAAGTTGATAACCGGCCAGTTGCATTTGTTGGCGATGGAGTAAATGATGCCCCAGTACTTGCGGCTTCTGATGTTGGTATAGCACTTGGAGCTAGGGGATCAACAGCAGCCAGCGAATCTGCCGATATAGTAATCATGTTAGATGATATTAGCCGAGTTGCTACTAGTGTTGAAATCGCTAAACGTACGTTTTTTATCGCTAAACAGAGTATTTTAATAGGTATATTTATTAGTCTTGGGCTTATGGGTATATTTTTTACAGGTAAATTTAAACCCGTATACGGTGCCGCGCTGCAAGAATTAGTCGACGTAGCCGTAATATTTAATGCACTTAGAGCTCATGGACCATGGCGAAAAGCCGATAATATTTAAATACTCAGCAGTGCGACTACTGCTATAGGTATAAGCAAATTATCAGTTCCAAAAGCACCCAAATTCTCAGCAATAGTTGTTATTACTGGCATTAGTATAAGTGAAATTATACTTACGCTTTTTACATTTTGTGGCGAAAGTACAAACATAGTAATAACCAGTATTATCGAGACACCTAGAAAAGCAGCGCTGCCGATTAAAGATTTTTTTTGACCAAAAACTAAGTAACTATTATTTTTACCAAATTTCGTTCCTATTAACGCAGCGGCTGAATCTGCCAAAGCCAAATGAAGTACTGCTAAAATGTATATCCATCTCGGTGCGCCACTTAAAATTACCAAAATCACACCGATTGGAAAAAAGAATTCACCCCAAGTTATTCGCTTAACGCCCTGCTGACTGGCAAATATTTTTAACCAGCGAGTCGCAGCTACTACTATAATTGCTAGTAATTCAACAAGTATTATCTTATTCCAACTAATATAAAACGGCCATATTACAAGTATTGCACCAGATACGACATGAATAGTTTTTCTGGCAAGTTCAGTAGCGATAATCTTTATGCGATACAATATTTCAACACACAGTAACATGGATAAGCCTACTAAAAGGCCAGCGGCGAAAGCTATCATGATACTATTATAACTAATTGATCTGGTAATTATCTGAAGAATTTTGGTCGGGGATGCGGGATTTGAACCCACGACCTCCGCGTCCCGAACGCGGCGCGCTACCAAGCTGCGCTAATCCCCGTTAAACCTGAATATTATAACAGAGGCATAAGATTAAATATTAATAAGTTTATCTGGTAACCATTACTTCAAAAGGCTCAATTGCGGCTTTCAAATGTCCAATAATTGTTTTACCAATATTAATTGCAGACGAAGTTTTACTAATTTTACGTGGAGTAATAAAACTATTAAGTAACGCTTCTTTATTTATATCATCGCAAGAAAGCAAATAAATATCTCTAATGGCTTCTAATAAAAACTCTATCCTCTGCTTTTTAAACAGTTGAAATATTGCTTGTTCTGGATTTTCGTATCCAATAAGTCTAATAAGTATTAAAATGTCGTTTATGTTATTTTTATTGAGTAATATATCTTTATAGTCATCGTCTATATTATCTGCGTTATTTCTACTAAATAAAAATACTTCGTTATATATTTTCTCAATGAGATTTGTAAATTCATTTGCCTTTTCGTCCGTTTCTAAAACAATCATGTGTCTGCTCAAAATTACTAACGTATCTTCAAGTGCTATCGATTTCGATAGCTTATTAACATCGTCTATACAATTAGGAACATCATACTCAATGTCAAAATTATTCGTATAATCTTTAAATAAATCCTTTGTGTCGTTATTTATAAATGACACTTCACTTTTTTTGATTAAATTAAAATAATCTGAATCTGCCTGCACCTTAGTTTCATTTATTTGAAATTCTATTGGATCAGCGACTTCACTTAAGTAGGAATCGGTTATTTGAGGATTTAATTTAATAGAAATATGATATGATTCTTTTTTATTCATATTCGGTTGAATATCTAATTTATTTTTTTTTATTTTCTTAATACTGGTAACTATTGTTTGATTATCTCTAGAAATTCTTAATTTATTTAATTTAGATTTTGTGTCGACAACTTCCTTAAAATCAATATTTTTTTCGATATTTCGCTGTGTCGGTTCTTGTGAAATTTCAATTATGTTTTTCGTTGATGAGGATGACGCGTCATCAGTTAGCCGTATTTGTTCTCCATTTTTGGATACCTTATCTGGAGTTACTGAAATTATATTTTCTATTGTAGTATTATGTGGCTGTCTTCGTTGTTCATTTAATATCACTTGAAAAAAATCTCGCTGAGTAATTAAATCTTGAATATGTAAATCTGAAACATTATTGAATTCATGATTTTTAATTATTTCAGTTTTTACTTCAGCTTTAATATTCTGAATTAAATTATCGTTATTTTTATTTTTAGTTTCTTCTGTTTTTGCTTGGCCCATTTTCATTACATCTAAAAAAACGTTCGCTTGTTCAAGAGATAATTTTCCAAGCTCAGGACCTATAACAGGGCATCTATCGATTATCTCTTGGACGTTTTCTGCTCGAACGACACTCCCGTCTGCTAAAGTATGCTCAAATCCTGTATGTACTAATATTAAATTATCTTGATCAACTTCATTTATATTAGGATAGCCAATATTAATATCTGGTTGTTCGTTAACGTTTTCTTCTAAAAATAATGCTTCAGTAACAGCCATTAAAGTAATAACTTGCTCTTAAATATCAACTTGTTGGCTCGATATTACTTATAAATCTGCTTATAATTGAATTTCGAATCAAATCACGCATAATTGCACGGTTTGGGTCTTCTGATTTTAGCATTTCATACCCAACTAGTAAGGGCATAGCTTCGTCTCGGCAAATATCTAAATAGTCGGTAGCCACAATTTCTCGTCCGTCTCTAGTTTTTATTTTCTGTATTCTTAGACTATCTATCTGCTTATCGGTAAAATCTAATAATCTTAAGTACTTTTCACCTTCATGTTCAACCTGGGTACCATCTGCCTCATTCATAACTAAAGTATAGCAAAATTATAATGCTTAAAGTAAAACCAAATTATGTATTCTTACTATAAATAAAGTAATATATTAATTATATTTCTGGGCGTGTATGGTAATTAAACAGACTAGGCTCCAGAATAATATATCTACATAAATAACTAAACTTAAGCAGCCAATAGAGCGATTATTAGTAGGTACAATTTTCAAAGTACTAATGTATTGCCAAATTCGCAGATGCTAGTTTGAAATTTTCTCGTTATATAGACTAACTTTCGTATTCAACTCAATCTTCTAATATTTGAATTTCGAATCTACCTTCATCCCTTGCGATTACCATAATTCTACAAAGATCTGCCTGTAACCTATCATTAACATATTTATCTGATTTACTATCATATTCCCGCTTTAGTCTCTCAGCGAGTAACCGACTGACGGTAGTTTCTTCCCACTTGGTGGCGTTGGGATCAAGTACTGACGCACAAACTTCATATAGTTTACTGTCAGCCCAATCATTTATTGGCCCATTAACGTATTCTTCCAAAAGTGGACCTTGGGCATCTAATTCAGCATAAAAACTTGGTGCAACGCTTTCAAAATTCGGCATAATTAATTTCCTCTTTTGTATTTATCTTAAGCCACGAAAATATTTATGCAAGCATGAGCATATAACAATTATCTAGTTTGTAAACTGTGACAGCGAATCTTGTCCCCAAGTAGATTGCCAAATATCTTTATTTATATTACTTCCAGAATTTGGAACTGAAAAATTCCATATACCTAAGTAATTATTGTTATTAAACTTGTTGTTTTGGTTTTTGCTTATATTAGTTTGAATAGTAATCCCCGAATAGGGTGTGCCTGAGGGACCTATGTTAGATACAATAGCATTTTTACCGCAGTTAATATTACTCGTCGGGCACCAGCTAGTTCTAGCAATTGACGTCATTTCAAAACGATTATTATGAACACTGACATTCTGCGACTTCCACCTACAAATATCGGCATTGGCAGTTAAATTAGTGATACATTGGCCAGTTTTATCGGTTACAATGGGCGGGCAATTAACTGTATCATTCTGCGTACAATATCGGCCTGCGTCTTCCCATAAGTTTATACCATTCCAATTATCTAAAATGTAGTTATTATTTATATCTAATACAGCCGGAAAAGTACCACCTAGAAATGTCTTTGTAGCATCGTCACCACCAGATTCTGCTATATAAATACCACTATCTGGAAAATTACCCTGAGTCGGACCAAGACTTACGTAATTACCGCTTACATAATTCTTTTGGATAATTGCACTGTAGCTTATTTCAATGTAAATACCATTTTTAAGATTGTCTTTTACTACATTACTTTCAACTAAAGTATCAATATTATTATTGTCAACCCAAATACCAGCGCCGTTATTTCCTGATACGTTATTGTCTCTAACGATTGTACCTTTACTATTCCATATTTTTACACCTCCTGCACAACCAGTACAGACGCCTAAAGATTCTATGCTACTGCTGGGATTGTTATTTCTAATGTCATTATTTTCAATTACAGCTCCGTGTATTTGAATAGATGATCCAGTCGATGGAACCGCTACTCCGGTTTGTTCATTTTGTTCTATGCAGTTGTTTTGAAGCTTGGAACTATTTGTAACCCATACTCCCGATCCCCCATTATGTGAAATTGTATTATTAGAAATTGTCCAATTAGCACCTTGGCTATAGTTGATGGCTGTCTGATTTACCATAGACACCATCTTGCCATCAGCTTGACCAAAGTTACTAATCGTTAAATACTGTATCGTAACCCCCGAAGATCCACCTTTAAATGCGATGCTTTGGCTACCTATATTGGCTTGAAACTGCCCGTCAATTACTGCTCCAGGAGCACCAATGAATTTATCACTAGTTTTAACAACTACAGGTCCGGTTGGTAATGTGTGTGTACCAGTTGTTAAGTAAAAAGTTGTCCCGCTGGGAGCACTGGCCACGGCTGATGCTAGATTTGTAACAGGGCTAATAATAACCGCACCAAAAGGGGCAGTAGATGGTCCATCTAAAATCGATGAGTTACCGCATACACTAAAATTATTTGGACCCGGCCAAGGATCTGTTGTAGTACCAGATTTGAACTGCAATGCTTGTCCGCCGGATGCAGTTGAGTCGTTAATGGAACTAGCAGGGCTAATAACATTAGTACTTTCCGGCTCCAAACTAACAGTCGGAGTAGCTGCTTTAGTGATTAGTATCGCGACAATACCTCCGATAATGCCAAAAATTAACACAAAAAATATTCCTCTGTATTTAGAAAGTATATATTGAGGTGATTTTATTACTAATAATGATTTTAACTTTTTAAACAGTTCCACTTTAATACCTAATTAAAAATCATAGTTTTGAAAGCTAGAATAACTTTTTTAAGTATAGCATCGAGAACCATGAGGGTTTTAAAGTAATGCTATTATGATTGCACTATTCTTCTTTTGTTTATAATTGAAAAATATGGCGATTTCAAAGACCTAATTATAAGCATTAAAATTAATTAATCTTTCTTACGATTAACAAAAGCCAGTCCAGAAATTTCAAGCAACACACAAAAAATAATTGTACCGATTGTCGTATCAGAACTAGCATGACCTGTTGTATCTATTTTACCAAGCGATCCGACAGAGTTTATCGCAAAAAAAAGTCCGATACCGAATATAATAATCACAAAGTTCGAAGTAGTTTTTGAAGAAGACGTTTTGATCCCACCGCTCCTTTGATTAGCCTGGTATCGATCTATGGCAACTGCACCAAACAAACATGGCAGTGAAACAAGTAAGAATGGTAAGCCTGCGATGAAGGCTAGAGGTAACGTAGGTATACCTATAATTAGAAGTACTATTTTGAGCGTACTTAGCATTTCTTTGTTTCACAAAACAAAACATTATTCATAATTGCCATTGTGCCAGAATTGAGGGCTGCCATTACAGGTTTTCTGTGCTTGTCTGGCGATTGGTACTAATTCATTTACTAGCTTATCTGCAATACTTATTCTGTATGGTTTCCCATCTATCTTGGTCAAAACTACCCCTGTTGATGATAATTCCCCCCAACCACCATTCGATGGATCACTTTTGTCGGTTTGATTTGTATAGTAGAAGCCTTTAAGCTGACAAGTTTTTAACAACTGTATAGCTTCTTCCTTAGTTATTTCAGGATTCGCATTATCGGCCTTAAACTGCAGTTGAGCAGCATCATTTTTAATTCTTGATTGTTGAGATAGTTGATTAATATGATTAGGAGCTAAAACACGTAATTGATAAACGCTATAAGCTCCATAAAGCACAAGAATTACCGAAATAATTAGTGATAAAATACTAAACAATAGCCCCCTGCTCTGCGGTTTATGTTTAAGCAAATAAATCGGTAGTCCAATAAGATTAACTAACGCAATAAGACCTACTGCAGGAACTAATGTAATGAAAACAATTAAACTGATAATTCAGTGCCAGACTTGCCGGCTTTTGCTTGCTGAATTGCCCAAGTCATAATTAATACGAATAATGCAATCCCAACGGCTTGTAAAATTCCAAGTACAATAAAAAAGTAACGCCATTTTGACGGCTTTTGATCAGATATTTGCTCAAATTGATTAAACGATACAGGTTCTGATTGCTGAATTACTTGTCCGTACACAACAGCTGTAGGTTGGTACGACGAAGTATTCGGCGGTGCTTCACTAGGCAATGGCTGAACGATTTGACCATTACTATTTAAAACAGGAGACTTTGACGATTGTATTTCGGGTTGTAAATTATCTTTTGGCATATTTTTTTAAGTGTTAGTTAAATAATAAGTGTCTTAAGTATAAATAGCAAATATAGGTTAAAGTCTTGACTTCGGTTAAATTATTTAACTATTGGATTTTAATAGAAGCAATAATTTTTGTTATGTCGTCTTGGTACGAGTCAATACCAAACTTGGTCAATGATTGCTTTGCACTTGCCTGGCTAGATATATCGGTATGAGATAAGTCTTGGCCGATAGTAATTATACTTGCCTGGTTGTTGAACATTATTCCTGCGACATACACTCCGCTAGGTATATTATTTCCGAGGGGAATGCTACATAATGAAATCTTCTGGTTTAAGTTATTGTTTTGAATTTCAGACAGCTTAGTTAAATTACCACAATTTTTTACACGGTTATACCCGTTTTGATCTCCGTTATCTATTGATAGTGTGATTGGAAACTTGCCTTCAGCTGAAACTTTAGACACAAGCTCAGTATTGCCAGAATTTAATAACTTAGTCCCGTGCTTGGTGTAAAAACTAAGACTGTAATGAGTACCTTTGGAATTTACGTAATCAATAGTCTTAAACTTACTAAGAGCAATTATATTCGTAGAAACTAGTACTGCAAAAATACCACCCAAGACAATAAGAACTACTATGCAGTATAAAATAAGTTTTTTAAGGTTAAACCAAGACCGATTGACATTAGATTGGCTCCAGCCCATCTGGCTTGCCGACATTCCCACTTGCAATTGTCCAGAAGGGGAAGTACCAGCTTGATTGGAGACAGTTTGAGGCTGCAAAGGTGTTATATTAGAGTCCGGTGGGCTGATATCTCCAACAACAGCAGATTGCACAATTTGTGGCTGCTGAGACGGTATATTTTGTACAAGTTCCTGTGTTGGTTGAATTACATTTTGACTGCTTACGCTTTTAGAAGGCTCAGCATTATCAACACTAACTCGTGGCTGATTACCTGGAGATTGCGGATTGTTATCTTCAGGCATAGTATCTGTTATTAATCACTATCATAATGATAGGTTAAGAGAAATTAAAAGTAAAATAAGATTATTCTCTATGCTCTATTTAGATAAATTTACGGATCCTGACACATAAAATGAACTTATTTTTTGATCACTGTTTAGGTTATAACCTAAGACCCAATCGTTTTTAGAAACTGCAATATGTCCCTGAGGAATATATTCTTTTACTGCACCTGTTGATTTTTTAGCACTTGCCCTGTAATCACTATGTCCAGTAAAATCCCATGGTAATTCCGCTCCCTGTGAAGTATTAGATTGGCTATAAAAATTCGATATAGTTGCTGCCGCAGCAGTGCTGCTGTAATAACTTCCCCCAGCGTCCGTGCCTTCTTTTATAACTTTCACTCTATCAGACATAAGGGCTGCAAGTCCGTGGTAATCACCTTTATTTATAACAGTGTTAATAGCTGTTGATCCAGATGTTTCACCACTAGGCTGTGAAGTAGTACTAATGTTTGCAGCTGTTGTGGTCGGAGATGTTTTAACTCTTCGGTTATAAACCATTAACCCAATAACCACTACTAATGCTACGATTACCAATACTAATAAAACTTCTACTGTACTTATGCCTTTTTCGTTTATATTTAGCTTGCTCATAATATTTGTCCTGGAATGATGTATTTACTAAATAAAATCCGTGGAATATAGGCGGCAATTCAAAACTTAGTTTACAATAGGTTCGTTAATTGGTCGACGTACTCACTCGTTAAACGAACCTGTACTTCAGGCTCTCCATAGCCTACTCCTAAACTTCCGTGGTATCCAGAATAGGCTAAAGTCGCTCAATCTGTTGCTAGGAGTCCTGCGGTCAAAACCAGCTACAGATTTGCAGTTCTTGTTATAATTGAAGCAGATGGAAGATGTAAAACTACCAGATTTAAGTAAGGTTAGGGGCTCCGACAGTGAGAGAAAGCTACCGCCTCAAGCATCGGCTGAAGATACGTCAAACTGGGACAATAGGGCTATTGCACTACCCGACCCTAAACGATCCTCGGCTCAATTCATTATGAGTGATGATTCAAGCGAGGACATTGTTCTGGCAATCGAGAATCCGTACCTTGAACAAGAGCGAATTAAATCTGTTAAACGCAAGAAATAAGCAAGTTCCGTAGATATACGAGAAAGTTGTTGAACCTAGCAGTAACGATAAACTGCTTATCCCGTAGCTACTCTTAACTTTATGAATGTATTCAGCAAATGAAGGAGTGGCTTATTTGTCGCTCTTGTTTGTGAGATTGAAGATAATGCCCATAACTATTAGCAGTAGCCCGCCCCACATCAGAATTAAGAATACAGTCCCAGCTACATTATTTAAGGCACTAGGCTGGTAACTTGCACTGGCTTCGCCCTTGCTTAGATTCTCAGCACCGTGACTTATCACCCCTATAACACCGACTATAAAACTGATGATTCCGTATTTAACCATTCTTGCCCGTTCCTATTATCATGTTACTCATAATGCCCATCGTGCCAGAATTGTGGCTGACCTCCACAGGTTTTCTGCGCCTGTCGTGCAATCGGTACTAATTCAGGTATAAGCCTATCGGCAATGCTAATTCTGTAGGGCTTCCCATCTATCTTGGTCAAGACTACTCCAGTAGAAGACGATTCAGCCCAATTTCCATCTTCTTTTGGTGAAGTCTGATTCGTGTAGTAGAAGCCCCTGAGCTGACAGCTATTGAGTAGAGCAATGGCGTCGTCTTTGGTTATTTCAGGCTTTGCATTGTCCGCATTAAATTGCTGTTGCTTTGCTTGAAACTTATGTTCTGATTGTTGAGAGAGTTGCTTAATCTGCTTCGGTGCGGCAACTAGGAACTGGTAGACGCTGTAAGCCCCGTAGAGGGCAAGTATGATTGACACCGCCAGAGATAGTAAACTAAATACTAAGCCCTTCCCGTGTGGCCTATGCCTACGCATATACATCGGTAGACCGATAAGGTTAATGAACGCAATAAGCCCTACGGCAGGAACTAGAGTAACATAGACAATTAAGCCGATGAACTCCGTGCCAGACGCGCCAGCTTTGGCTTGCTGAATCGCCCAAGTCATTACGAGGAAGAATATCCCAACACCAATAGCTTGTAAGATACCCAGAACAATAAAGAAGTAACGCCATTTTGAGGGCTTCTGGTCGGACATTTGCTCAAATTGACTACTGGACATAGGCATTGTGGGCTGGAAAGGTTGCCCGTTCACCATAGCAGTTGGTTGAATAGTCGCTGAGGACACCACGGGCTGAGGTGCCGTACTGAGCGGGCTTACAACATTACTACTTGCAGGTTGAATAACCTCAGGGCTAGGGGCTGGATTCTCTGGCTGGCTGGGTTGAGGACTTGGTTGTAAGTTGTCGTCTGGCATATTTATTTTTTAAGTGTTACCACAATAATAGGTCTATACGCCTTAAAAGACAATAGGATAATGATTACTTTTTGATTGTAGGCAAAATAACGGAGATTAGTTCGTCAGTGTACTTTTGTTTTACCGTTCTTTTCGGCGGTATATGCTTTTTAGAACTATTATCAAACTCGCACAGAAGAAAGATAATTAGAAAAATCATTACAAATACCATCATAAGATGGATTATATACCCCTTAGCTATGGAACCCGTCCTAGACACTCCTAATGCGTTAGGCGATGAATGGGCGGTATCGTTCGTTCATTAAATATACGTAAATATTAAAGTGCAACAGCTCCCAAATTTTATTTTCAAATATCGTTGTAAATTAGTCATAATTCAGTTGTTTGGAGTAGACGGTAGCGTCTTGCAAAAACCTGTGACGGGATACATATTGCCATGTACACTGTTCCTTATGGCAAAGGCTAAAGACGAACCGTTGAAAAAGAAGAAACGTGAACGCAAAAAGCGTGTAATAACGACTGTTTCAGGAGAGGTTATTTCCGCGAAGCAACTTGAGCTTGCTCATAAAATGAGTACATCACTTGAAGCACGGGAATCAGTGTTTGAGAGAGATACGCAGTACCCCATAGACACGCTTGCAGACTACTTCGCCAACATACAAGAAGGCGCAAAACGAATCCTTCCCAAAGAGAAGCAACGATTTGTAATATATCTACGTAAATCTACAGATAGCGAAGACCGCCAAGTGCGCTCGTTACCCGACCAACGTGACGAATGCATTAGGTTAGCACGTGATGTACTCAAGGTTACGGTAAGAGAAGATGATATATTTGAAGAATCAGAGTCTGCCAAAGTTTCGGGTAAGCGACCAATTTTCGATGACATACTACAAGGCTTTAGAACGGCTAAATATCACGGGCTTATAGCGTGGTCACCAGACCGTATTTCACGCAACATGAAAGAAGCTGGTGAGGTAATTGAAATGATTGACCGTGAGTACATTCAAACCCTTTCTTTCTGCACGTACCAATTCGATAACACACCAAACGGTAAGATGATGCTTGGCATTCTTTTCGCCACATCTAAACAGTACTCAGACAAGCTAGGCGTTGATGTGAAGCGTGGTACAGACGGTAATATCAAAGACGGTAAGTACAATGGCGTGGTCAAAAAGGGCTACTACGTAGACGCTAGTACGGGTTACTTTATACCCGATGAATACAACTGGAACTTA
>JBBQQG010000003.1:0-65391 GCA_038216175.1 Saccharimonadales bacterium (SeqCode) | reverse complement strand
GTCAGGTTCCCCATTAATATTACTTGATTGAATGATCGAGCCATAAAGCCCTCCTTGTAGGAACTATGTCCTTTAGATTTGTTAAGTACTTATACGTTACCTCTAAATTAGACGATACGTCAAGACTACTCTTCTGTGTCGTCTTTTTCGTCATCGTCTGATCGATGTTCACCACGTTCGGCATTCTTCTTTGCCTTTTCTTCCTTTAAAGCTTCGGCTTTTTCGATAGCTTTAAGGTCAGGACGAGATATCAGATATCTGATCACTTCATCGGTAATGTTTAGAGTAGCTTCTACTTTACGTACTGATTCAGTCGGTAATTCGACTGTATAAAATACGTAAATAGCATGCTCCTGATTGCTTATTGGGTAGGCCAACTTCCGCTTGCCCCAATTGTCGGTAGATACTATTTTACCGCCGTTACCAGTAATCATATTCGATACTTTCTCTTCCGCCTTGGATAGATCTACCTCAAGGTCAGGATGATACAGTACTGCGATCTCGTATTGAATGTTCAATACATCCTCCTTTGGTTATCGCCCATGCGCACAATTCGGCCATGAGCTGAGTTAATAATAAAGTTATTATAGCTAAGTTACCCCTGTAAGTCAACCAAACTACCGAAAGAAAAACAGCTAAAAACCACGTTCCTTAGTTAAGTAATCCTGGTACTGCTTAGTATATTTTCTTCTCAAACGTAGCCTGAGTAAAAAGATGGCTGCTCCGATTAACGCACCGATAATAACTAGAACCGTAATTATTACAGGCAGAACTGAATTGCCCTTCTTCTTGCCCATAACAACGAACAGACTGTTTTTCCCGAGATCAATATGTGCAATGTGATCTTTGCCAATTTTTGACTTTAACTTTAGCTGGGACCACTTATCGTTTGATAAACCATAGTAGGCGATCGTGCTTATTCCCTTTGTTGAAATGTTACGGGTTTGGATATCTAGACTGAGAGATTTGTTAAAACTATCGGCAACCTTCCCGTCCTTGTCTCGGCACACCAGTTCATACGGTCCGCTAACTAGCTTATAGTTCTTAACAGTCGGAGGATCTTTGGTCTTCGACAAATTAATAATGCAAAATGCTGGATTATCAAACGTACCAGCCGATATAGTCACTGTTGCTAGTTGATCATCGGAAGAAACGCTACCGTCGCTGGTAGGATCAACATTCGATTGAAAATTACTTGTTGCGATATCAGTTGTTACGTAGTTAGAGTAGTTATTTGCGCCGTCATAAGCCCTTAACCGATAGTAATAAGTAGTGTCAAAACTTACGCTGACATCATTGTAAGTAATATCGGTAATATGGGCATCCACCGAATTCCAATTCTGCTGATCAGTTGACCTCTCTAGGCTGTAACCGGCGACACTAACGTTATCAGTTGATGGTTGCCAGCTTAGTTGGACTGATTTGTCAGTATCATTAATAGATCCTGTAAACAAAGCCGGATCTGATGGCTGCGAAGTATCGGCCTGCGTAGGTTGGGCTGAATTAGAAATATTATCCGATGAATTTGATCCACCATTATTTGAATTCGATGACTGAGTACCTCCACTACCGGAAGGTGGTTTGCTTCCGCCACCAGAAGGTGGAGGATTATTGCCCCCACCAGTTGGGGGAGGACTATTGCTCCCACCTGACGGCGGCGGCGTTACTACACTTACTGATACATTTTTCGGTTGTGAATTACCAACGGCATTACTGCATGTCAATGAATAATTAGTTGTCACTGAAGGTTTAACAGAAATACTGCCTGATCCGCCAAATGCCGATCCATTTATATGGCAGCTGCTTGTGTTACTTGCCCACGAAAGTGTTGATGTTGACCCCCTATAAATAGTAGTTGGACTTGCGGTAAAATTCGATATCGTTGGCTTAGCATATACATGAATAGTCTTTGCTTGGCCGTCTGCTGAACATTTATTATTTAATCCGCCCTGTAATACGATTGCCATTTGGGCATCAAGCAGATAGTTGCCAGGTGAAGACGGAGCATTCAACGTAAGATTAAACGTTATCGTGCCGCCTGGTCCGATAACGTTATTTCCCATAGTGTTGCCTTTGATATTCCACTGATTGTTAGGATCATTAGGTATGATCATAAAAAAGCCGTACTGTGATGACCACGTACTTGTACCGTTATTATAAAGCCGAACTACGGCGCCCAGTTGCCCGCCTACTGCGATATTAGTAGTACTGGGTGCGAGCTGTAAACAAGCCTCGTGATGACCAGTGAAAGCTTTAGAGCTAAATTGAAAATAAACTCCGAGAAAAACTGCGAAACCGACTACTGCCAATACCTGCAATTTCCATATCAATCGAAAATTTGGTAATTTGGGCCGGTTATCAGATGTCATTTTTTATATTCCATACATTAGTACCAACAGAGGTAACTATATCAAGTCAACGCTTGTGCTTCAAGTATTAGCAGCTATTCGTCCGTTGCAGGTTCGTCCGGCATATCATCATAGACATCAGGCTCATGGCTATCGCCACCGAATACAGCATCGACCGAACTTACTAATACTTCTCTTGGTCGCGAGCCGTCAGCTGGGCCGACTATACCTTGTTCTTCCATACTTTCGATAAGTCTGGCAGCTTTACCGTAACCTATCCTTAGTCTTCGCTGAAGCAAGCTGGTGCTTGCTTTATGTGCTTCGACGACAACTCTTACCGCATCTCTGAAAATTGGTTCATCGCTGCTGTCTATTTCTGCAACAATCCCGCCCCGACCGTTTAATTGGACTGGTTGGCTAATAATTTCATCATCGTACTGAGGTGGCCTTTGCATTCTTAAGAAATCGTTTACTTTAAGTGTTTCAGCATCGGCAATAAATGCGCCTTGGACACGTTTTGGTTTTGGCATATCGGCTGTCAGTAGCAGCATATCGCCGGAACCGAGTAATTTTTCAGCTCCTATTTGATCTATGATTGTTCGTGAATCTACTTGCTGGGCTGTAGTAAATGCAATCCTGGCTGGTACGTTTGCTTTAATAAGACCAGTTATTACGTCTACACTTGGTCTTTGAGTAGCCAGCACTAGATGGATACCTGCCGCCCTAGCTTTTTGAGCCAGCCTTACGACCAGCGACTCTACATCTCTGGCGGCCATCATCATTAAATCTGCCAGCTCATCGATTACAATAACGATATACGGCATGCCTTCTTCTTTTTTAAGGTTATTATACTCAGCGATATTTCGACGTCCGACTTCCGCCATTGCCCGAAGCCGCCTTTCCATTTCTGCAACCGCCCATTTAAGTGCACTGATACATTTTTCAGGTTCGTGTATCACTGGCGTTAATAGATGCGGGATATCGTTGTAAGGCGTCAGTTCGACCTGTTTCGGATCAACTAGAATCAACTTTAAATCAGCCGGACTATTATGATAAAGCAAGCTTGTCAGTATGGTATTAATCATAATCGACTTTCCCGAGCCAGTTTGACCGGCAATTAAAATATGGGGCATCTTTGCTAAGTCAGCTACTACTGGAGCACCTGCTATATCCTTCCCTATTACAAACCCTAAGGGACTGTTTGTTAGTTGTTGCCAGTCGTGGCTTTGAAGTAGCGAACTGATTCTGACTATTGCCGGCTTGACGTTAGGAACCTCAATTCCGACAAGTCTCTTGCCTGGTATAGGAGCCTCCATTCGAATAGAGTGCGCGGCTAGATCTAATGATAAATTATTTTCTAATGCAGTTATTTTAGTCAGTTTAACTCCGGTCGGCGGTTTAAGCGTGTACTGTGTCACCCGCGGACCGATATTTGCACCCTCCATTTCAACATCAATATTGAAATTTGCGAAAGTTTCTTTGATAGCTTCAGCATTCCCTTCGACGTCTCCGGCATCAGCTTTATCCTGTTTCTGATCAAGCAAGTTTACTTCTGGAAATTTCCAATCCGGATCACTAGCGGTAGTTAGTGCAACATGATTATCAGCTGTTGTAAGTTTCTGAGCACTGTTTCGAAAACTACTAAGCCTTGCTTTATCACGCTCAGAGTAATGTTCAACTGGTACCCCTTCATTAAGTTTAAAGCCATTTTCGCTAGCTCCAGCTTTTAAGTCGGCAAGATCTGTGTCTTCCGGTCGTTCTCGTCTAAATATCTGAAAGACTTTTAACAAAACTTTAGGCGAAATACCAAAAGTTAAGAAAAAAGCCAGGATCATGAGAACAAAAAATAATATTGAAGCTGGAATTTTGTCTAACGCTCCAAGAACTATACCTCCGACTAGTTTACCGATTGTGCCACCATGTCCACCGATGAAAACGTCTGACTGTTTATTTACAAAAGCTACTTGGGACCAGCTACCTGCTAACAGAAGTAGCGCTAACATACTAAAAAATTTACCTAGTGGAATTTTTCGATCTTCGCTTTTAAACTTATGTATTCCGAAATATACAAGTGCTATCGGAACCAGATAGGCTGCCCACCCTAGTGCCCAATAAGTACCGGCAAACATTTTCTTTGGCAACGGGCCGCCTGTGCCAAAACCGCCTAGCAGTAAAAAAAGTGCTAGCACGATCATAAGAATTGCGCCTGATAAAGGCCAAAAAGCAGAACGCTCTCCAGCGTCGACTACATCTATTTTCTTTCTTGATTTTGAACGTTTTTTCTTTTTGGCCATGGTTTATTTATTATACTATTAATAAACTTATTCTTGCTGCAGTACTTAATTGCTTTTTTGTATAAAACTTAAAATAATCATAAATTTACTATAGCAATATTTACAACGTTTGTCAATAAATAGACCATGCTATTAAAAAACGGCGAAATCAGATAAGCCTAACGTTTTAACTATAAAGCTTGATCGTTTACTTCAGGAGCCGTAGAGTTTTGATCCTGCTCGACTTGAGGAGGCGTAACTACATTTTGGCTAGAGTCATCTTGCGGTGGTTCGCTTTGTACTTGCGGCGTAACTTGACTAGCCGGCTCATTATCTACTACCGGTAAATTTTCAGATGAGTTTACAACTGGCTCCTGCTCCGGTTCTGGTTGTGGTGAAATAACAGGGTCAGATGACATTGCTGGTGGGCTGCTTACTGGCTGCTCAATGCTTGGATCTGACGGTGCAGCGGGCGGATCAACTGAAGGTTGTCCTGGGTTAAATGGTTCGTTTGGGTTCATAATAAACCTCTTTCTTTAATTAATTTTATTTTTGAATTAACGCCTTATTTTATACTGGACTTTTCGATAAAAGTCAATCAGATATAAACAGTTTTGACTTTTTAACTGTACTAATCGGTCCTAGCATCTTGTCCAAGTAGTTTAGCGCGAAGTTCCTGGAAATGTCGCTGCTGATCAACAGCCATTTGCTCTAGTGTCGGTTCTTCGGGAGTCTCGTTGACATTCCCCTGAGGTCTACCATTTGATCGGTTAAGTTGTTTATCTCCAGCAGTCTTGCTGCCACCGATTATATTTACAACTGGTATAACGATTGGACTTCGCCCTGTTTGTTCAAATAAAAAGTGTGTCATATGATCTTTTAGTTCGGCTTTAAATCGATCTAATTCGATACGTTTAAATCTCTGGCCGACTGCTCGTCTAAGTTCGGTTCTAAAGGCATTCATAAGCTCTTCGGAATCTCTAATATAGATAAACCCTCTGGTTATTATATCGGGGCTCGTCAGAAGCATTCCAGTTTTTTTATCGACAGTAAGCACAACTGCAACAAGTCCTTCTTCTGCCAGCATTAACCTATCCTTAATTACTACATTGCTTACAATTGCACCAGTTTGATCGACTAACACTGTTCCATGAGGTATTTTTCCGATGATTTCCATCTTATCCGAAGTTAGGGCGATCACGTCACCATTATCAGCATTCATAGTATTAACTCTTGGTATTCCCTGTTCTACTGCCAGATCAATATGCCGGGCTTTTGAGCGAAATGGTCCATATATCGGCACAAAAAACTTTGGTTTTGTCATATTAATCATGTCGGCGTATTCATCTCTTGATGCATGGCCTGATACGTGAAGCGGACCGATACCGTCAATTTCATGATTACGATGCTCAAAGACGTGTACTCCCCGCTTAACAAGGTTGTCTACCATGTCACCGACTAATTTGTCGTTTCCTGACTCAGGTATTGGTGTAGAGCTAAGAATCACAGTATCTTGTTCTTTTAGTTTAATGTGTCTATGCTCCCCGTTCGCCATTCTTTGCAAAGCTGAGCTTGGCTCTCCCTGAGATCCAGTACATACAACAACCAATTCGTGGTCTTTCATTGTAGCGGCTGAAGCAATTGGAACAAATGTTCCTTTAGGTACTTTCATAAAGCCATGTCGAACAGCCATTTCAAGCGTGCTAACCATACTTCTTCCATCCATCGCAATTTTTCTACCATGATGGACAGAAGCATTTATTATCATCTGAACCCGGTTCATATTTGTCGAGAACAAACCGACGAAAATTCTTCCCGGTGCCTGATCGATAATATCTACGAAACTTTGTTCGATTGTACTTTCACTTGGAGTTCTACCGGGTCTTTCAATTGTCGTACTCTCGCTTAATAATGCTAGTACCCCTTCATTACCTAGTTCTGTTAGCCTCTCGACATCAGTTCTTTCATGATCAAGTGGATTTGGATCAAGCCTAAAATCACCACTGTTAATAATTCGTCCAACTGGTGTATCAAGCACAATACAGGTACTTCCTGGAATCGAGTGTGTAATTCTGACAAGCTCAACGAAAAAAGATCCGACTTTTAGCCGCTCATGAGTATTTTCATTCATTACTACTGTTTGAAGTTCAAAACCTTCAGGCATAGGTAGTCCAAAATTATCAAAAATTTCTTCGACTCTACCTATGCTAAATTTACTACCATATATCGGAGCCGGTATTTTCGGCACTATATGTGGCAGACCACCAATATGATCAAGGTGTCCATGAGTAATAATATATCCACGTAGCTTATGTTTGATAGTTTCAATATATGCAGTATCAGCAATACCGTAATTTATTCCAGGAAGATCGACACCTAAATCATTTCCACAATCCATAATAATTGCATCGTTTAAATATTCGACCAATATCATGTTTTTTGATCCAGCGCCGTCCATACCGCCAAGTCCGATAATCTTAAGTCTAGGACTATCATCTATAAAATTTGCTCTGGGCTGGCCATCAGATTGGGGAGCTGAAGCATCTAAATACTGGTTTGCGATTCTAAAAGCGTCGTCTTGGGTTCTTTTCTGTGCTCTAATTGCAGCTCCGCGGCTAGCACTCGGTCCACGGGAATTCACATTACCATTAGGCTGATTATTATTAGGTTTTGGCGGCCTGTTATTAGGTCTAGCTGGTCCTGATTTTGGTTTATTATTATCCATGTATTACTTTCCTTTCTTTTCTAAAAAAGATATATTATTTTTCAATTAATTTAATTATCTCTGGTATTTTTGCAAAATCTTCAAATAAAATTTTTCTCAAACCGCCATTGTATAGCGCTGCAGCTGGATGATAAAGCGGTAAATATACCTGACCATTTAGACGCTTCGCTTGTCCATGAACCTGACTGATCTGCAGCTCAGGCAAGAAACAATTCATGCTGTGCCGACCTAGAGTTATAACTAGCTTCGGATTGATTACTGCTAGCTGTTGACTGAGATAAGGCAAAAAATTTGCTTTTTCTTCAGGCAACGGATCACGGTTATTTGGTGGTCGATACTTAACTATATTGGTAATGTACACATCCTGGCGTTTGGCATTTATACTTGCGAGCATCTCGTCTAGTAATTTTCCAGCCGATCCGACAAAAGGCAAGCCTTTGAGATCTTCGTTCTTTCCTGGTGCTTCTCCTATGAATACAATTTCTGCATCTGGATTGCCGATACCGAAAACCAGCTGTGAAGCTGTCTTGGCCAGGTCTGGGCAGACATTGTATTTTATGATGTCTGCCATAATCTGATCAAGTCGTGTTTGCTTAGACTTTACTGCCATTATTCCGCATTCGGATTGCCTTTACAATTAAGTATATGCTCATTCCGGCTATTAAAATCATTAGCCCATACTGTCCCAAACTTCCTGTATCGACTGCCCTGGTAAAAAGCAAGTAGGCAAGAAGAAACCCGATTATACTAAATGCAATCATTGTCAGTGGTTTTTTAGCAACTTCGCTATATAGCTTAGACATCCTTTTTTTCCCTATTTGCTGCTTTGATACTTAACTGGAGCCTGCCCCGGTCGTCGATCGCGACAAGCTTGACTGTAACTTTATCGCCTTCTTTTACGACATCACTAGGTTTATTGACTCTTTCTTCGCTAAGCTCACTGACATGCACTAAGCCTTCCTTGCCTGGGAGTATTTCGACAAACGCGCCAAAATCTAATACGCTGACAACCCGGCAGTTTTCATATATCTTGCCAATTTCAGGATCGTCGGTAATATTTCTAATCCACTGTTTGGCGCCATCGATCGATACTTTATTTGGACTAGAAATAAATACAGTCCCGTCTTCTTTAATGTCTATTTCGGCACCAGTGTCGGCAATGATCTTATTTATCATTTCTCCACCCTTACCGATTACTTCCCTAATCTTGTCAGGATTGATTGTTATCGATTCAACTCTAGGTGCATACTTGCTCATCTCTTTTCTGGGCTCGGCTAAAGTTTGAAGCATGCTACTAAGTATATGGGCTCGGCCAATTTTGCCCTCGTCAAGCGCCTTTTTTAAGACGTCGACACTAAGACCGTGGACTTTCATATCCATTTGAAGAGCTGTAATACCTTGTTCAGTGCCGGCAACTTTAAAGTCCATATCTCCGGCAAAATCTTCAGCATCGGCAATATCGGTTAAGATAAATATTTTGTCTTTGTCTTTCATTAGTCCCATAGCTATCCCACTGACCGGACGTTTTATTGGCACACCGGCATCCATTAATGCCAAACAGCTGGAACAGGTGGCTGCCATAGAAGTAGATCCGTGCTGGCTCATAATTTCTGTAACACTTCTTATGGTGTATGGAAAATCGGCTTCAGCAGGCAGTACTGAACTCAGCGCCCGTTCTGCTAAAAAGCCATGTCCGATTTCTCTTCGGCCGGGGCTGCCAAGGCGCTTTATCTCACCAACAGTATAGCCGGGTGCATTATAGTGATGCATATAACGCCTTTCGCCTTCTCTTTCCATAGTATCTACCATCTGGGCGTATGATAACGGAGCCAAAGTCACGATGTTTAGAGCTTGTGTCATACCTCTCGTAAATAAGCTTGAGCCGTGAACTCGCGGTAAAATTCCAACTTCACTAGAAAGTTGCCTGACTTCATTAAGCTTACGTCCATCTGGCCTCGTATTTTCCTCTATAATGCCTTTTCTGACGTCATAATTAACTACGTTGGCGAATGCATCTTCGTATTCACGCTTAAGACTGCTAAACTCTTCACCAAGTTTTTCTTCAAAATGAGCCATTAAATCTTTTCTGATTTCATGCATTTTTTCGTGTCTGTCCGGATAATTAGTTCGTATATTCTTACCCAGCTTACCTTTAAGATAGCCGTCTACCTCTTTTTGGATATCGACGCTAGGCAGATTTAGTTCGTATTGCTGAGCAGTAACACCGACTTTTTTGACCAATTCATGCTGAAGCTTTATAGCAGGTTGAATTGCAGTTTGTGCAAATTCAAGCGCTTCGACTATTTTTTCTTCGCTTACTTCGTCGGCACCTGCTTCAACCATCATGATTCCAGCTTCTGTTCCAGCGACTACTAAATCAAGTCCACCGTTTTTCAACTGTTCCGGCGAAGCGAATGCTGTCAATTTTCCGTTATCGTAGCCTACCCGAACTCCGGCAACTGGACCTTCAAAAGGCGCACCAGTCAGCATAAAGGCAGCGCTTAATGCGATCATAGCAACGGCATCAGGCCTAAAATCTGGATCTAAGCTTAAAACGGTAGCTACGCCCTGTACTTCGTTGCGGTAGCCTTTCGGCCATAATGGTCTTATCGGTCTATCTATTAACCTACCGATTAAAATAGCATCATCACTAGGGCGACCTTCTCTCTTAATAAATCGGCTGCCGCTAATTTTACCAGCGGCATACATTTTTTCTTCATAATCAACACTTAACGGAAAATAATCGAAGCCGTGTACGGCTGAATTGCTTATCATAGCCGTACCCAATACAACTGTATCGCCGTAAGTGGCCATAACTACCGCGCTTGTTCTAAAACCAACTCGGTTTACCTCTAGCGTTAACGGGCGTCCGCAAAAGTCGGCAGTTACGCTTATTATTTTTTTCCCTAATGGGTTTATCGTTTGTCCCATATATTAAAATATTGCCTTTCTAGAGCTTACGCTGCAGGGTGCAAATATATAGCCTTGACCCTGTGCATTTAATCGACAAGCCATATATCTGGTCTCTACAGCGAATAATCTCACCTTTAGTTTAATGTGCACAAGCTTACTCTGCTAATTGACTATTTGCAGGGCTATAGTTTATGCAAATTACTATTTACGAAGACCGAGTTTTTTTACTACTTCTAGGTACATCTTTGAATCTTTGTCAGCTAAGTACTTGAGTAATCGCTTACGATTGCCTACCATTTGTAGCAACCCACGACGAGCCATGAAATCATGCTTATTGATTTTAAGATGCGCTGTTATTTCTTCGATTCTCCTGGTCAGAATTCCTACTTGAACTGCCGGTGATCCAGTATCGTTCTTCGCGCTAGCTAATTCGGCAATAACTGCCTGTTTCTTCTCACTCGTTATCATATTTAGACAGATAATAGCATTGTTTAACCTGTTAATCAAGTTTTAGTAGATGGTTATACACTGTTTCAGCACTGAGATTGGGCATTTTTACTGCGTCCGACACGTCATATCGACCAACTTTAGTTCTTCTTAAATCGGTTATATATGCACCGGTACCGAGACTTGCTCCAATATCTTCAACTAAGCTTCTAATATAAGTTCCGCTTGATACTTTAGTTTCTATTTTAAACAACGGGTAATCATATTTAAGTAGTTTTATATATTCAATATGGGATTTACGTGGTTTCATTTCTACTGTTACACCGCTCCGCGCTAGCTGATATGCACGTTTGCCATTAATCTTGATTGCCGAATATATAGGTGGAATCTGTTCTATATCACCTTCAAAATTTTTTATTGCCATATCAAGTTCATTTCTACCTGGAATACTTCCGCTTACAATCGTTTTTTCACCTTCATCGTCCCCAGTAGTGCTGGTTTGACCTAGTTTTGCCGAAGAAATATAAATTTTATCGAGCATAGTTAGCATAGCCGCTTTTTTTGTGTAGTCGCCAAGTAGCAGAACGAGCAGTCCTGATGCCAGTGGATCAAGCGTTCCGCAGTGACCTACTGGGAATCTCTTTTTTGAGCTGTCAGCTAAGCCAGAATTTTGGACTATACTGCGAACGCGGTTTACGGCATCAAAACTTGTCCATTCAATTGGCTTATCGACTAATAAAATTCCGTCCATGATTACTATAAAATACAGGAAATAACACCGGTTGGCTACAAAATTGGCGGAGGCATTTTTTGACCGAGGTCTGGCTCTCCGTTAGATGATACGCCAAATCCTGGTGGCATCATAGGTGGCGGTACTGGCGGAGGAGATCCTATTTGAGACGGACCAGCAGTATTATCTACTGGTGTTGAGGTTGGGACTAAATTGGAAGGCAGATTAAATTTTGGTATACCAGTGTTATCGTCAACACTTAACTGAGGGAGCTCTGGCGGCTGGTCGGCAAGGTCTATTAAATCGTCGGCAGTTATCGGCGAGACAGGTTCAGAATCTGGTTTATGATCAATATTAAGTCCCAGTGGATTTGCATTTAATGCTGCTATCGGCTCTAGAGTGTTTTGTGGACTACTGGTAACTGCCTGATTAACTGCATCACGTGCCGCATCTACCCGTTCCGGTGCAATTTCGCTTGATAAGCCTTCTGACTCGGCTTCTTGTTTTTCGGGCGGGCTTGTATCGGTCTGAGTATAGTGCGGACTGCCTACATATTTTTCAAGATCTGCCAGCGTCTGCTTCTCCTCATGGTAAGTAGTATCTCCGGTTTTTACATTATTATCCGGCGAATCTGTACTTTTTATATTTAAGTCGGATACATTATTGATAGCTGGCACAAGCGTCGGTAATCTGGGATCTTCATTTTTTTCTGTAGCCGACAATATATCTTCTACTTTCGGTTGCTCTGGCGGAAGTTCAGCATCGCCGTTATTATGAGTTAAAAGCGGACTATTTACAGGGGGCAAAGTTAACGGATCAGTACTTGGATCTAAATTTTCAGGACGACTGTTGGCAGTCAGAGTACCCCCTAAAGTCGGCGGGCTTGTCAGCAAACTGGTTGTCGGTTCAGACAATTTTTGTTCGCTGACAGCGGCATTTCGATGCTTATTTTCTTCTGCCGAGTCGTTTAGAACCCCGAATTCATCTATAGTTACATTTTCAGGTTTGTCGCTGTTGTTTTTATCATCGTCGTTTTCTGTATGGCTATCTAGTTTAGCTTCGTGGTCAATTTGAAGTGATCCGTCTTTCTTTTTTGATTCGGCTTTGTCTGAAGCCAGATCATCGAGTTTTTGTGGATCAAAATCTGCCTTTTTATCTTGTACTTTGGGATGTTCATTAAGTTTTGTTGCAATTAACTGCTGATTTGCACCTGCAGACATTAATTTTGCACTTGTCGTCATAGTTAGTGATGATGTTTTTTCATTGCTAAATCTTTGAGTTTCGGCAACAATACCGGTCAAAAAAGCAGTAGCGATCTGAGAATCTAACATTGCATCTGCATTTAACTCACTGACAAGCGACATAACCATTTCCGACAAGCTGCTAGCACTTGAATCGAGCCAGTTTTCTGTGCCAAGCTCGCTCGAGCCGTCAATATTTAAAGATATAACTACGGCATCGTGCAGTATCCGTCCGTTAGTGACTATTGCCTCGTCTAGTTGTTCTCTTTGCTTTACGCCTAGTGCGATGACTGCATCGACATTAAAATCACCCTGGCTAAAATCCAAATCGGACTGACCGATTGACGTTCGATACGGTGTTATAAATATTTTCACCATCGTATCTTCGACTTTATAACGTAGCTTATCGGCTTTTGACTTGTCTAGCGAGATAATAAAATCTCTTAGACTATCGGTGTTTTTTTCAAGTGTTTTATCAGGCTCTAGGAATTCTATAGTAGACGGTATTTGCCCACTAAATACTGCAGTCGCATGCTTGCCCATTTTATTAAGAATAAGAGTCAGCCCGATTGCCGATGATAATTGATCTACTGAAGGGTTAGAACTAACAGTAACTAAGACGTTACTTGCGTCTTTAATACTCTGAACTATCTTAACTTTTTGATTTTCCATTTTTTATTTTTTGAAACCTCTAGGGGTGAGCTTATCATATTAAGCACAAGCTTGTCCACTACCTTTCCACAGGCTATTGAATGATTTAATACCAAATAAACAAGTCTATAGTCTCAAACACTTTACAACCGTTGTAATTATAGGTTATATTCAATCTCGACACTTAAAGTTAACATAAGCAAAAAGGAATTTAAGCTATGCCAATTATTAAATCAGCTAAAAAACGAGTGCGCGTTACAAGAAAAGCAACCGCCAGAAACGTAAAAACAAAGCGTAGCCTAAAAGCAGCTATCAAACTTTTTCACGCTGCCGTTACAGGTGCTAATCATAAAAAAGCACAAAGTGCCTTAGATAAGGCCGGCAAGAAAAAAGTAATGCATAAGAATAAAGTTGCCAGAAAGCAGCGTCAATTAGCAGCTAAAGCTAAGGCAGCCGGTGCTAAATCAACTAAATCAGTTAAAAAAACCACTGCTAAGAAGGTTGCCCCGAAAAAGAAAGTAGCTGTAAAAAAAGTTACAAAAAAAGCACCGGCTAAGAAAACTACAAAAAAATAAAATTTATAGATTAGAAATATCAATTATCAGCTGACATAATGCATCATCTGTATCTATTGAAAGACTCTTGATCTTAAATTCTAGTATCGAAACTTTACGGATAAGTTTTTTTAGCTTTTGCATCGTCAGTTTTGCGGCTATAGCACTGCTTTTCTGAAGAACGAATAAATTAACATTAGTATCGTTTGATATATCGCTTGTTGGCTTAGTACCTGCAGCTTTAATTAAAGCAACTATATGCAGCTGCCAAACAATCATGCTTAAAATTAGCATTGGATCAACCTTTTGACTCCTCTGCTCATCGTAAATTTTAAGTGCCCTAGCGGTATTCGAAGCAAATGCTGCATCAAGCAGCTGAAAGACTGTACTATTTGGAGTTAACTCCGTCAAAAGTTCAATTGATGATCGGCTTATATTTTTTTTATAGTCTATTAACTTCTGCAACTCATTATATAAAAGCAGCTGCGAGCCGGCTACTCTCTCTACCAAGTAACGAGCGTCTGAAATGGAAATACTGGCATCATTTAATTTAGCCTGCTCGATAAGCCAGACTGGCAATTGTCTTGAATCAAGCTCGGTACAGTCTAAGAATCTGGTATTCTTCTTAAGATATTTAAAGTAAGTAGACCTTTTATCGAGTTTATTCTCAATTAAAATTAAATCTACAGATTGTGGAAGTTTTTCTATCAAACTCTCGTATTTTTCTAAGAATTTTTTGTTAAGCCCGAGATTCTTTATGATAACTAATTTTTTTTCTGTTAAAAAAGGCAAACTTTCGATATTCGACTGTATCTGATCTACTGTTAAAGATTCGGCATCTATTTTTTCTAGTCCAAAAATATCATTGTCTTTTAAAAATTCAGTCTCTAATGAAATAATATTTTGAGAAATTAAAAAACTATTTGAGCCGGCTAACGTGGTTATCATGTTTTTACCTTTTGGCAATTAGGACATACGTGTGTTCCTCGATTTGCGACTCTAATTTTAATAATTTGTGTCGAACATCGCGGACAAGCTTGGCCCTCTCGGCGAAAGACGCGAGCAAAGTTTAAATAATTTCCTTTTTTACCATCGGCATTTACATAATTTTTATCAGTCGATCCTCCCTTTTCTATAGCTAGCTCCAATACGACTCTAATTTCGTTAAATAATGTATTCAATTTTTTCTGTGAGATGTTAGAAACGATAGTTGATGGGTGTATTTTTGCTCCCCACAAGGTTTCGTCAGCGTATATATTGCCAATACCAGCTATCACTGTTTGATCTAATATCGCAGCTTTAATCGCACTGTTTTTCTTTCTTTTAAGCCGAGTTATAAACTCTTTTGAAGTAAAATCAGTAGCTAGTGGCTCAGGCCCAACTTTCTTAAAAAAATCAACATTGATTATTTCAATTGTAGGTATTAATTGTACCCACCCAAACTTTCTTTGATCGTTAAAAAATAATATACTGCCATCTGAAAAATCTAATATTACACGAGTCGATTTGTCGGGAAGTTCGCCAATCAGTGAATCTGAAGGATGACCGGCTCCAAAATTATCTGCTTTCGATCGAAAGACTAGCTGCCCTGTCATTTTTAAATGTATCATCAAACTGTATTCAGTATCTAGCTCAATTAACAGTACTTTTGCTCGGCGAGTTACACCGAGAATTTTACTATTAATTAAAAACTTATCGACATTATCATTTGAATTAGGAAAACTTTTAGGCCAATTATAATTTACAGCCGTTATTGATTTGCCTACAATTCGTGACTGTAAGCCTCTTCTAACTGTTTCTACCTCTGGTAATTCTGGCATTACTTTATTGTAACCTAAAGTGAAAGTGTAAAAATTACTAACTCTCTGCCGAGCTTAAGCTACAATACAATAATGGATAATATAAGTAACTTATTTTCAAATACAAGATTCACTGAACCTCCTGAAATTTCGATAATTAAAGATTTTGTATTGAAAACTTATGATATAGCTGTCAAGGTTCTGGTTAAAGACAACCAGGTGGTAATAATTGTTAATAGCGCGGCTCTTGCCGGTAGTTTAAGGCCTAAGTTATTTGAATTACAAAAACTATGTAATACAAAAAAGAAGTTTCTAATACGAATCGGTGATTAAATTAAAACTCTACCGGTACAATTTCGACACTTGATGCTAATGCCGGGTGAACGTGAATTATAAAACCATCCCTTTCGTGATCGAGAGGTAGATGCGAGTCACTCATGTTTTCTAGACCACCTACGATTAACGGGAACTGATCATAGTTCTCTTGCCTAACATCTAAACTGATTTGCTGTAAAGCCATAATTATCATCCTTGTTTGTATTAGTTTTGTACTTAGTACTATTAATTATAACTCTTACGTCAACTGACAGCTAAGGTTTTTGCCAGTTCCAGCTTCATCTGGTCAAAGTTCTGATAGATAATTGCTTTCATACCGGCTGATATCGCACCGTCAACGTGTCTTTTCTGATCATCTATCATAACGCACTCACCTGGTTTGGTAGCTAGCCTATTTGCCGAGATTAGATATGCGTTTATTTCAGGTTTCATATAGCCTATTTCTGCGCTCGCCATAACGGCATCGAAATAATCCTGTTTAATATGCTTATCATCAAAGATACGATCAAGGAAACCGCTACCAACATTCGACAATATTCCGGTTTTATAAGATTTTTTTAGTAATTTTATATATTCAAGAAGTTCCCAATCTGCGCCACTAAAATTATTAAGTTCATTTTCAATATCATGTCTAGATTTGCCGACTATTTTAGCTATACCATCCCAGAACTCGTTTCGATTTATATTGCCTTGATCGCTTAGTATTCTAAGATTTCTAATTTCTAGTTTCTTATCGACGGGGACTTTAAAGTGCCGAGAAATCAAAGACAAAGTATCTGGATAAATTACACCGAAACAATCAAAAATAATCGCTTTTATCACACCTTTAACTCTATCAGATTACTTAAGTTAAAGGCTCACGCCACTTATAAAATTATTATAATCAGTTATCTGTGCCTGAAACAGTTCACGAATAGTAGACGAACTACCACCAAAACTTCCCTGACCACCGCAGTTTGTTGACCATCTTCGAACTATTTGTTTACTGTCACTGGAAAGATCAAAGATGTATCGATTCCCTAGTGCGCAGACACCTTTTTCACTAGTTAAGCTGGTACTTCGTTTTGTTAAATAACCGGCGTTGTCGATTGAGTGAATAAATACATCATAAGCTGCCCGGTTATTTGCGTAACTTAAATTTCTGTCAGTAGTTTCATTATATCCGTCTAGCACTTCGATTACTCGTTCATTTGGTGAGACTGTTATTTTTAGTTCACGATACTGGTCATCACCGACTATTCTTCCCTGAGTAGTAAAAGATACCTGGCTGTTTTTTTGTATGTAATCAGTTAATTTAATTGCTGAGGAAGATGTTTTTGCATTATTTGCAGATTTTTTGGGTGAAGAAATAAAGATAATTGCAAGTACCGCAATTACTACTACCGCCGCGACTCCCAGTAAGTATTTCATACTTTACGTATAGTAACATATTATTGCATGTTTTACAATACTTAAGACTCGAGACTATCCCTTGACAGCATGTAAACAGTGGTGTACACTACAAACAGATGAGATACACAATAAAAACCTTTAATGAAACGTTCCCGGATGACAATAGTTGTCTGGATTATATGTTTGAGCAGTCCTATGGCACTATACCGGCTTGTCCAAAGTGTGGAATAGTAAACCCAAGCTATTACAGGGTGCGTGGCCGGAAGTGCTTTGAGTGTAAGGATTGCGGTAATCAGATATACCCATTGTCTGGGACTATCTTTCATAAATCAGCTACTTCACTGCGTAGTTGGTTTTATATCATATACCTCTTCTCGGTGGCTAAAAATGGTGTCTCAGCTAAAGAAGTAGAAAGACATCTAGGGGTGACATATAAGTGTGCTTGGCGGATTGCTAAGCAAGTCCGAGAGCTAATGCAACAAGGCACTGATGCTCTAACTGGTGTTATTGAAACTGATGAAACATATATTGGTGGCTATAAACGAGGTAAAGACATTACATTTCAGGATAAAGCGATTGTCTTTGGTATGGTGGAGCGAGGCGGTAAAGTTAAAGCCGCTCATGTTAAAAGCGCTGGCTCTAGAGTTTTACTCCCAAGGCTGAGAAATAGTGTAGCTGTTGGTACAACTGTCTATAGTGACCAAGCCAGAGTCTACAGTACCCTTAAACGACTGGGCTATGTGCACGACAGCATTAATCACAGTATTGGTGAATATGGCCGAGGTGTGGTTCATACCAACACTATTGAAGGATTTTGGGGACAGTTAAAGCGCTCTATTGATGGAACGTATCACTGTGTTAGCCCTAAGTATCTTCAGTCTTATGTGAATGAGTTTGTGTATCGTTATAACCATCGTCAGCAGCCAGTGTTTCCGGTTTTGATTGCTTCTGCTTCGCGGCGAGTTCAATAGCCTCTTCAAAGGTTTCTTTGGCATCAGGATTAACTTGATCTGGTGGCAAGTTATCTACAAAGACTTGGCGCTGTTCGTCGGTTAAGGGCTTTTTCTTAGATTGAGTCATGTGTTTAGTTTAGCATTGTGACTAAGAATTAGTTCGAGCACTGCCTTCGCTACCAAAGAGTCATTGCCAATGTTAATTACTGTCATGTAGCAATTATAGTGCGATACAGAAACTCCTGTAGTTCTATTGATTATTTATTACGATTATGTTAATATATACTTTATGACAAGCACAAGCAAAGGTTATGAAAGATTTACGCCTGAAGTATATGCTCATAGTATGTTTGATGCTGAGTATATAGATGGTCTTGTTGATGAAGCTCGCAAAAACCGTGCGGCAAGAATAGTTCATGCTATGTGGTCTAAATTACCTCCAGTAACCGAACCCGTTACAGAAAGGGTAGTTTTGCTGGCTGCCCCTAAACCGATGCGAGGCTACCGTTCAGACGAAATCAGTAAAGTACCTCAACTTGCTGTAGTCTATGAACCAACTTATCCTATAGCGATTGGTGACAATGCTCCTCATAATTTCCAAATACATCCCTTTGGTTTTAAAAAGTGGATAGACTTGCGTCATGGCATGAATGAACAGCTATACGATACTCTAACAGAGAGAGCCGAAACTTTAGGCCTGCCAATTCCTGCCGAGAGAGCGGATACTACAAGTCTAACAGTTCACACGGCCGCCCTAAGCGACGCTTATAGACCAGCCGTACCAGTCAGTTAAATTTGCTTTTGGTATGATGTAACCATGAAGTTTTATCTATCATCATTTAAATTTGGTAACCAGAAGAACCAGCTAAAAGAGCTTGCTCCCACTGATGAAATTGCAATCATCCCTAATGCCTTGGACTTTAGAGGAGCAGACAGCCAACGCACCGCAGAAAGCCTAGAAAACAAGGTTATGCGTTTAGGAGAGATCGGCTTGAACGCAGAAGTCGTAGATCTAAAAGATTACTTTGGTAATAAAAATAAGTTGAAAGCAGTCATAGAAGCTAAAGGTTCGGTATTTGTTATGGGTGGAAATGTGTTTGTCCTACGCCAAGCAATGAAGCTAAGTGGTTTAGACGAAACACTCATTAATCTCAATTCTGATCCTAGCTTTCTATATTCTGGTTATAGCGCGGCTGGTTGTGTATTGGCGCCCTCTTTAAAGCCATATCAAGTGGTAGGTGATGCCACAATCACTCCTTATGAAGAACTTGATGAAGTTATATGGGAGGGCTTGGGTCTGGTTGATTTTGCTTTTATGCCTCACTGGCATTCTGACCATCCAGAAAGTGCTGCGATTGATCGCGGAATTGAATACTGTGAGGATCATGGCATTAAGTATAAAGCTATTTCAGATGCTGAAGTTTTAATTTTTGACAACAAACAGCCAGCCTGATTAACTCCTGCCACCTAAAGCCTAACAGTAGTTTCTTTCCGCACGTCATTGACAATCTCCCACATTGCTATAAGTTCTCGTTTTATTTGGTTCCATTTCGACGCTAGCTCAGTTAGCAAACAGCTTATGCTTAGACCTCTGTAAAAGGAGGTCTTTTTTGATTAGTTTTGCTATCATTAGGGAATGAAAGAAAAAGAAGTCAAGATACCGCTTTCGGCTAGCAATCTATTCATGTATGGCACGCTAAGGGGAGACTATGAGCATCCCCTGATCGTTCTGTGCCATGGCTATGGTGGCTGGATGCATGAAATGCTCTTGTACAATGCGGCTAGGTATTTTGAAAAAGAAGGTTTTTCGACCCTAAGACTTAGTATGTACGGTGGTGGGGAGAAGTCACGAAACATAACAGATAGTGATGTGATGACACACGCTGCTGATATTGATGATGTCGTAGCTTTTGCTAAAGATAAAGGTACAAAATGGATTGGTGTAGCTGGCCACAGCTATAGTGGTATGGCTACCGTCTATTCAAAACAGCAATCATTTAATGCTGCTGCCCTATGGGATCCAACTCATACTGACGGGTATGACGAGCCACAGAATAAAAAGAACTTAGCAGAGGATTTTACACTCGTTAAAGATTTAAACGCCTATGTATCAGGGCTAGGCTCTGGTTATGTATATGCAAAGACTGTGTTTGATAATGATTATCCCAAAAGCCAAGAGACAGCTGCAAAGTTTAAGATCAATACCTGTGTCTTAAATGCTAGCTGGAGCAAAGAACAACAGCGATATGGCAAAAACTATGTAGACAGCATTGATGCCGACACATCGCAGATCATAATCCCAGACTCTAGCCATCCATTTACGGAAGATGGCGCTGCTGAAAAGTTGTTCTCCTCAACTACGGAGTACTTCAAAAGCCAGTTATCGAAATAGAAGTTACATAGCTATTCGCATGTAGTTATCAGCGCTCGTTTCACTAGGCTCGAGTTAGATGGTGTCCTACGCCTCCTCCCATACCTCTCCTAAAACTCCATGCTTCTTTAATTCATCTACGGTCGCAAACTGTATATGTATATTCTCTCTTCCTTCATCGTCGTATTCCCATGTGTCAGCTATAAGCCCTCTAGTTCTTCGCTTTGCGTAGATTAAATCACTAGTTCTTGGACAGACTAATAAGATAGTCGGTAAGTCATCATTGTCAGTTTCATCTACCCAGTCACTACTATCTAGATACTCCACATAGTTATTGAGCCGTTTTTTGATCCTGTATCTTGGTAAAGTAGCGTCAAATACCTCCAACAGATAACACTTTACGGTTTTAGTTTCTTTGGTCTTGGCATCATAGGTATCTTCTGAGAAGCATAAATCAGGTTGGACTAGCTCACTGTCTACCAAGAACTGGTAGTAACCACCAGCTCGCATGTAAGCTTCAGTTTCATAGTAATAAGGTTCATTCTCAGTAGACTCACGTTTTAGCGTGATGCAACAATCTGCCATCAATAGGCAGCGATCAATGTAGGTTTTGCTCCGTGACGACTCGCGGTAGCGTTTACGAAGTTCTTCTAAGGGATAAGTGGGACTGTCTTTTTCATCATCATGGCCATCTCTATTTAGCGTTTTAAGATACCGAATACCATTGATGCCTAAGTAGTAGACTGCTGGTTTAGTCCGCTCAGCATAGTGTGTTGAGTAGATCCACTCAGTGTACTGTTTTTGTCTTAAATCTCTAAGCCATAGGTTAATAGTTTTATAGTCCTTGTGACCCATTAAAGCTTGTATCTGTATTCTGTTTAAGAATCTATAGCTATATAGGAGCTTTAGTATTTCTTGTTGTTTCTTCGTTAGCTTAGGTAGTTTCATTGATAGATAGTTATGTAGGTTAGTTAGTTCTTTTGGATTTAGTTTTCATGATTAGTTTTCTTTAGTGTCTTAAGGTTTATTATTCTTCGTTTTCTTTTTTGTCTGCTAGTTATTACTTTCATTTGCCAAACCCTCCTACCCGTATTACTTGTAAGGGTAGGTACCACGAATTATTCCACAACTTATTCGGTAAACCATGAGTAATATTGCCCTAGGGGAGTAGGGCGAAGAAGCAATAATGATTAGCATTCCATTTACATGGCGTTAGGGTATAGTCTCGTTAAGACTACTAGTAGAATGACGATTTAACAGCTATAATTATATTGTAACGGAGATTATATGACCGCCATAGTGCCCGTATTGCATTGAAAGGTATTTACAGCCTTGGAATATTTAAAGAAAAAGTGGTTGATCCAATACTTGAACATTGGGATATAGAAAATATTGAGGGCTTAGACGATAAGGCTCAAAAAGACCGTGATACTCTTTTTGAAAATCTAAGAAAGCTAGACCAAACTATTGATCAAAGAAATGAAAAACTAGCTATTAGAAAAGCTAGGACTGAGGCAATGGCAATAGCGAATTAGCTATAATTCACCCCAGTTTCTACCTTTGGTTACATCTACGTCTAATCTCACTGGCAACTTGTAAATATTTTCCATTATATTTTTTAATAATTCCTCGATCTCGCTAGCTTTTTCTTCTGGGCATTCAATGATTAAAGAATCATGAATTTGGAGAAGTAGTTTGCAGTCTTGCCTAGCTTTTAACTCGGACTGAACAGCTATCATAGCCATCTTCATCAAATCGGCTTCGGTGCCCTGAATCGGCATATTAATTGCAGCTCTTTCGGCTGCCGAACGCACGACAAAATTGCTGGAGTGAATATCGGGCGTCGGTCTGCGACGACCAAATAAAGTTTCAACGTAGCCGTCATTCCTGGCTTTCTCGCGTAGTCCATTCATATATTCAAGCAACGGTTTGCGAAGCTCAAAATATTTATCAATAAACGTTTTAGCGGCATTCTGGGTCATACCAGTTGCAACGCTTAAACCATGTGGACTCATACCATAAAGTACACCAAAATTAATAACCTTAGCATCTCGTCGCATCTGTTTAGTCACTTCGTCCGGATCTCGACCATAAACCTGGGCCGCCGTCATAGTATGGACATCGGCACCTCCATTAAACATTTCCATTAGTTCTTCATCAACCGCTAAATATGCTGCAAGCCTAAGCTCAAATTGACTGTAATCTGCACTTACTAGAACTTTGCCTGGCGATGCTACGAATGCAGTTCGTATTTGTTTGCCTAATTCTGTTCTAACCGGGATATTCTGCAAGTTAGGATCTGTGCTGCTGAGCCTGCCAGTCTGAGCTATTGTTAAGTTATACGTAGTATGGACTCTCGATCGGTCATCTACCATCGTTGGCAATGTATCGACATAAGTATTTTTAAGTTTTGTGTATTCCCTATAAAGTGTAATTAAGTTTATTATCGGATGGGACTCACGAAGTTTATCAAGTTCACTAGCGGCTGTAGAAAATCCGGTTTTACCTTTTTTAATAAACGCAGTCGGAAGCTTTAAATGATTGAATAAAATATCGGCAAGCTGAGCTGGACTACTGATATTAAATTCTTGGTCGGCATGGCCATAAATCTGTTGCTCTATATCGCTAATCTGATCTGTTAGTTGTTCGCCCATAATTTCTAAATATCCTGTATCAAGGCGGATACCTTCATATTCCATACTGGCAAGAACTGGAATAACTGGCCATTCAATTTCTTCAGCTAATTTGGCAAGTTTCGGCATAGTCTGCAAATCTTCGTCTTGTTTTAAATACAAAGCTTGGATAATTGAAATTATCTCCGGTGCTCTTGAAATAAACTCGTCACTAGTTAGCTCTTCTACATTTGAGCCATCATAGCCCAGATCAGAAAATGCCAGTTCAGTAAGAGTTTGTTCTCTTCTCAAACTATTAAGAAGAAAGGCACCAATTAAAATATCATGTCCAACATTTTCTAGTTTTAATCCAAGATTATAACCCATCTTAATAGTTGACTTAACGTCGTAGCCGATTAATTTTTTATTAAATAGCAGTTTTTCGAGTAAACTTTTTGTTTGATCTCTTGGTAAAACTTTAAGGTCGAGAACATAAAAAATCTTTCCGTCACTAATAATAAAATACTGCGGGTCTTTGCCGTGCTTTCCAGCACTCCGGCTATGAACAAATAAATGGCTAGACTCCGACATATCTATATCTTTTAATTGCTTGGCTGTGCTAATTAAAGTACTTTTTTTATCAGTTTCATGCTCATACATAGCACTTGAGATATCATCTGTATGCTTAGGTACTCTCATCACATCAGGCAGCTGCCGGACCAAACTTCTAAATTCTAACTTCTGGAGTACATCCCTTACTTTTTCAGGCTGGCATTTGCTGCCGTCTACTTCTTCTAAATTGAGCTTGATCGGTGCGTCGGTCCAAATTGCAGCTAATTTCTTGCTTAGTTCGGCTGATTCTTTCCCTTTCTCAAGTTTCTGCCGAAGACTATCTTTTATTAAATCCAAGTTTTCATAAACTCCGTCCAAAGTTTTGAATTGTTTTAGAAGGTCAATTGCGCCCTTTTCACCAATCCCTGGTACACCAGGTATATTGTCTGAACTGTCGCCTTTTAGCGACTTTAGATCTAAGAATTGATCTGGAGTAATACCATATTTTAGAATGAACGTTTCCGGTCGGAATAATTCAATATTGCTGAGTCCTTTTTTGAGTGCGTAGACATGTACGTTTTTATTTACTAATTGAAGCATGTCTAAATCTGATGTTATTAACTGGGTATCTATCCCTTTTTCAGTCGCCTGTACCGCTAGCGCACCCATAATATCGTCGGCTTCATAATCATCTAACTCGTATAAAGGCCAACCGAAAGCACCAAGAAGTTCATGCAATATTGGAATTTGGACGTAAAAATCCGGAGGTGGCTTGCGTCGTCCAGCCTTATATAGAGGATACAGTTCTAGTCGTTTTCTGATATTTGTTTTAGGCTTGTCCCAGGCTACACAGACATAATCCGGTTTAAGTTTTTTTAATACTTCTAAGGCCATAGTTGCGAAACCAAACACGCCGCCGGTCGGCACACCATCTTTTGTGCTCAGATTCGGCATTGCATAATATCCCCGGTAAAATACCGACTTGCCGTCGATAATTGCAAGTTTTTTAGGCGTAACTTGGTTCATATTTATTAAGTATACGCTATCTGTTATTTAAGCTTTAAACATCTTTGCTGATCTTGTTAACTTTAATGACAGATAAATACACCCTAACTTTGCTCGGTGCTATACTCTATATTAATGAGCGGTGGCGAACAAAAACAGCTTGCCTATTACAGGCTTGATATCCAGAAGGTTTTAGAAGAGTTAGAATCAAACGAAAGCGGTCTTGATGATAAGGCAGCGGCTGGTCGTCTGACAAAAAATGGGTTCAATCAGCTTGTAGCTGTACATAAAGAATCTTGGTTGCATAAATATTTACGCCAGTTCAAAGATTTGATGATTTTGTTGCTGATCGGCTGTGCAATATTATCATTAGTAACTAGTGATGTCAGAACGGCGCTAGTATTAACAATACTTGTACTTTTTAATACATTGATTGGATTTTCTCAGGAGTATAAGGCTGAGCGACTTATGGAAAGTTTGGAAAGACTGGTAGTTCCTGTCGCAAGAGTGATCCGAGATAATAAAATTAAAGAAGTCAGTTCAACTGAATTAGTGCTCGGGGATATAGTCTATATAGAAGCTGGTGACAGTATACCGGCAGATCTTAGGCTGATTACAGAAACCGAATTGGCAACCAACGATTTTGCTTTGACCGGAGAAAGCAACCCAAGTCGAAAATTTACGCATGCTATTGAAGCAAATGTCGAACTGTCTAATCGTCACAACTTATTATTTATGGGTACTACAGTGGCTTCTGGACAGGGCCACGGCGTCGTAATAGCTACTGGTATGCAAACTGAACTAGGACGCATCGCGAGCTTGAGTGCTCAGACATCTACAGAGAGCAGTCCACTTCAGAAAGAAATGAACCATATTGCCGGAAGAGTTACCCAAGGTACTATTATTTTATGCGCGATATTACTTCCAATTTCTATGCGCTACGGCCATCAGCCTTTTAAAATAGCGCTGCTGTTTGCGATCGGTATTGCTAGTTCTATCATTCCCCAGGGTCTGCCTGCTGAAATTAACACTGCACTTGCCCAAGCAGCAAACAAACTTGCAAGTACAAGGGCACTCGTTAAAAAACTATCGGCTGTAGAAACTCTTGGATCAACCAGCGTAATTTGTACCGATAAAACCGGTACTCTGACTAAAAATCAGATGACCGTCGAAACAATTTTAATCGGCAAAAAAATCTATCAGATTTCCGGAACCGGATATGAGTCTAACGGTACAGTTCTTGATGGTTCTAAAAAATTAAACGCCGAGGAATTAAAAAACTTGGAACTTTTCTTTATTACTGGAGTATTTGCATCTAATGCAGAAATCAGCCCGCCAGATAGTGAGCATGCTAACTGGTACTGCCTAGGTGATCCGACTGAGGGATCACTAGTTACCCTTGCTAACAAAGCAGGCATTAAAACTAAAGCTATTAGCGATCACTTCCCCGAAATAAGGGAGTTCGCTTTTGACTCAGCCAGGAAAAGAATGAGTTCAATCAGAAAATATGGTGCGCATGGGCAGATATATGTATTTATGAAAGGTGCGCCTGAAAGCGTTTTGGAAAAATCTACTGATATTTGGGACCATGGCCATATTAGGCAGATAAATAGTACTGACCGACAAAACATCTCCAACCAAAATAGTGTGTGGGCGGCTGATGCAATGAGAAATTTAGCATTTGCCTATAAGGTGCTCCCATCGGGGACTGACATTAAAAAATTAAAGATGGAAAACGTAGAAAAAGGAATGACACTTCTTGGTCTTGTCAGCATGATCGATCCGGTAAGAAGCGATGTAGCAAAAGCAATGCAAGCTACCCGCGATGCACATATTAAAGTATCAATCGTAACTGGCGATTTTGCACCGACTGCCAGAGCAATAGCTGTTAAAGCCGGCTTGGCAGAAAAGCAGCAAGATATTATTGTAGTCAGCGGCGAAGAGCTTCGCGAGCTAGATGACGCCAGAATATTACAGCTGGTTAGACACGGAGGTATCATTTTCAGCCGTGTTAGTCCAGAAGACAAGCTGAGGATAGTCGGTATCGTAAAAGACAGTGGCACTGTCGTTGCTGTAACTGGCGATGGCATAAACGATGCTCCGGCACTAAAAAGAGCTGATATAGGGGTGGCTATGGGTAAAACCGGAACCGATGTCGCTAAACAATCAGCTGAGATTATTCTACTAGACGACAGTTTTGATACTTTGGTTGGTGCTATCCAACAAGGACGGGTAATATTTCAAAATATTAAAAAAGCGGCACTGTGCGTATTTACTGGAAATGCTGCTGAACTAGTCGTTACGCTAACAAGCTTGGCTGCGGTAATAGCTTTAGGTGTTCCGCTTGCACTGAGCGTAATGGAAATTCTAGCAATAGACTTAATTGCCGAATTGTTCCCGATTGCAGCCCTCGGCTGGGATCAAGCTGATAGTGAAGTAATGAACGACATGCCTCGAAACCCGCGTGATCATATTCTCAATAATCGATCGATACCAGATATCCTGTGGTGTGGATTTTTAATTGGTTTTTTTGCGTTTGTAAATTATATCTTATTCTTTTGGCGTCATGGAGTATCGATTAGTTCAATTAGCAGCAATTCATTGATCCATAGTAAGGCAACCGCCCTGACATACTTAACTATCGTACTTTGTCAGTTGATTAATATACTCCAAAGAAGAAGTTCAAAAGGTTTATTTACGAAATATCAATTCCATAACAAACAGCTAGGCATAGCTTTAATCGCATCTTTGTTTTGCGTTGGTGTAATAATCTATAGCCCGATTGTCGCGCCGTATTTCGGGGCTGGTCCGTTATCATTAACCGATTGGCTATTTGCGATAGGCGCAGCCGCACTATTCGTATTTATAAGAGAGCTCCAGCGCCATGCGAATACATTTAATACCCGTGAACACGTTTTAAACCTTATCGGCGAAACTAAATAAAATAATTGTGAATTACATTTTTTATCTGTTAAGCTATGCCCCATGGACGACAAAAAAGTAATTGCATTCGTCGGTATGCCCGGCTCAGGTAAAGGCACATGCACAGATTTTCTTAATCAAAAATACGACTGGCCGATAGTGCATTTCGGCAATATGGTATACGAAGAAGTCAAAAAAAGAGGCTTAGATAATATCAAACATGAAGTTGAAGTTAGAGAAGATATGCGACGTCAAGAAGGACCGGCTGTTATGGCAGTCCACGCTGTAAATAAAGCGAACGAATACTTTCAAAAAGGCAGTAAAGTAACTTTACTTGACGGCCTTTATAGCTGGAGCGAATATAAATACCTTGATGGAATATATTCTAAAAACATGACAGTAATCGCTATAGCTGCGCCTAAAAATATACGCAGGCAAAGAGTTTTAGATAGAAAAGACAGTCATAGGCGCTATACTTTAGATCAATTAATCGACAGAGAAATTGCTGAAATTGAGAACTTAGAAAAAGGCGGTCCAATCGCCTATGCCGACTATACGATAATCAATGATGGCACAGCTGAAAACTTAAAAGTAAAATTAGATCAAATACTTAAGCAAATAGGACTATAATTTCCCAGCTATTATTTTATATAGTCGTGTAATTTTTTGGCGTCTTTGTGTTTTCTAAGCTTTGCAAGTGCTTTAGCTTCAATCTGTCGGATTCGTTCTCGAGTAACGCTAAATTCTTGGCCAACTTCTTCTAGAGTATGGCTTTTACCGTCTTCTAGGCCAAAACGAAGCTTTAGAATTTTTTGTTCTCTTTCGGTCAATGCGCCGAGCATATCTTTTACGTGCTCTTTTAGAAGTTGCCCAGTTGCTGATTCTTCCGGGCTGATAGTGTCCTCATCCTCTATAAAATCTGCAAGAACTGAATCTTCTTCGTCATCACGGACGCTAGCATCTAAACTAGAAATATCCTGCTTGATTTTCATTATGTGTTCTACTTTTTCAACATCTATTTCCATAGCCTTAGCTATTTCTTCATTAGATGGTTCACGATTTAGTTCCTGGGTTAGTCTGCGCTGGGTTCTTAATAGCTTATTTATAGTTTCAACCATATGAACTGGGATTCTAATTGTTCTGGCCTGATCTGCAATTGCACGTGTAATTGCCTGTCTTATCCACCAAGTCGCATATGTTGAAAATTTAAATCCTTTGTCCGGATCAAATTTTTCAACGGCCCTAAGCAGACCAGTATTACCTTCTTGAATCAAGTCGAGCAGATCCAAACCCCTACCAACATATCGCTTTGCAATCGATACTACTAACCTCATGTTAGCTTCTGCCATTTTATCTTTAGCGTCTCTGTCGCCAGCAACAACTCTCTGAGCGAGTGCAAGTTCTTCTTGGGCGTTTAAAAGAGGAATTTTTCCGATTTCACGTAAGTAAAGCCTGACTGAGTCATCTGAAATATCATCTAAATATACCGGCGTTTCAACTACTGCCTCTTCTTCATCTTCGGCTACCCAGGCGTCTGAGAATACTTCTGCCGTCGGCTCAGTAGTACTGGATATTTCTATACTTGCATCGGCAAGTTCGGTATAAAGCTGGTCCAAAATATCAATATTTTCCGGTGTGTCGGGAATCGCTAAGAAAATATCTCGCTGATCGACTTTGCCGTCTTTTTTTGCTTTTGCGACAATATCGGTTTTAGCTTGTAAAACAGCCGGGTCAATTGTCGGGTCATCATGTGTTGCTACTTCATCTTCTGCCATAAAATCTCCTTTAGTGAGTCTTTAATAGTTCATCGAGGGCTCTTGCCTCTTTTAACAGCTCATCAGTCTTAGTTTCAGTAGTTGTTTTCAGAGCTTCTGTTATTAATTTCTTTTTAGTTTTGACATATCTTTCTATCAGACGTACCTGCAACCGGGAAGCTTCGTTACGAAGCTCTAATAACCCGAGGTCCTGATAAAGTTCTTCATACTGTAGACTAAGTATGTTAACATAATCGGCAATAGTTTGCAATTCCTGACTGGTGCCTCTATCGAAACTATAATCAGGATTTTCGATTAAAAACTTAAGCAGTGATCGGGCGTGGTTATCTGATAGCATATCAGGCATTATATGGTTTAGATAATACCTAAGCGGCTGGTTTACTAGACAGATAGCCATTAAATGGTCCTGGGCTTTTTTTATTTCCAAACGAGATTTATCAATGCTCGGCTCGATTTTACGAGCAATTTTATATGTGCTTCTACCTTCTTTTAATAGTCTAAGTTCGTCTTTGACAGCTTCTTCGCTATAGCCGAGAATATTGGCCACTTTTTTAGCGTATAGCCCCTGCTCTCCAGCACTTTCCAGGCGTTTTACTGAAGCGAGTACTGCTTGCTTAAACTGATCGCGGCCAGCAAAACTGCTAAGGTCTGCCCTTTCTTCATATTGCGAAATCAACCAGTCTTGGGCGTCGATATGATTGTTAATTGCCTGTTCCCATAGCGAGGGGTCTTTTTTAATAAGTTCATCGGGATCTTTCCCGGTTGGAATATCAATAATACTTAAGTTAACCCCGGTTTTATAAGCTATTGGTATTGCTCTTTCGGTAGCAGCTATTCCAGCTGCATCCTGATCGAATGCTAGTCTAACATCGCTGGTAAAGCGACTTAAAGCTTTTAGATGCATTTCTGTAAGAGCGGTCCCGGCAGTCGCTACTACCTGAGAAATGCCAACCTGATGGCTTGCAATGACATCTAGGTTTCCCTCTACTACAACTGTAAATTTAGCCTTACGAATACCTTCTTTAGCAAGATTTAGGCCGAAGACATGGCGACTTTTATCGTAAATTAACGTCTGCGGAGTATTAATATATTTTGGAGCATTTGGATCGCTAAAGAGAATGCGAGCCGTAAATCCGATTACTCTCCCCTGGACATCCATAAGCGGCACCATTATACGACCGCGAAACATGTCTCCGGATTTATAATTTTGAGATAGCAAACCCGCATGTTTTAATTCTTTCTCCGAATATCCATTTTTTTTCATAAAATTGTTAAGCGCACTGCCGCTTTGCGGAGAATAACCAAGTCGGAAAGTTAAAGCCATGTCTTTAGAGAATCGGCGATTTTTAAAAATATAATCTATAGCATCCTGATTTTTTGAAAAATGTGCCTGATAGAATTTAGCAGCCAAATCATTTGCTGAAAATAGCCGTTCTTTATCTTGAGAATTCTTTGCGTTTCTACTAGTCTGATATTTACTTAAATCGATACCTGCTTTTCTAGCTAGTAGCTCCAAAGCAGCTTTAAATTCTAATCCTTCTACTTCCATAACGAAGCTGAACATGTTGCCACCTTTGCCGCTGCTAAAATCATGCCATATCTGTTTTTGAGGGCTAACCATTAGACTAGGAGTTTTTTCATTTGAAAAAGGACTAAGTCCTCTGTAATTGCTGCCGGCACGTTTTAGCTGGATATATTCTCCGATAACATCCTCGACCGAAAGTCTGGCTTTTGTATCCTCAACTGCGTCCATATGTCATCAGTATAACTGTGACAGCACTAATTATTAAAACCTTACACTTAGTTTGATTTTGTATTTTATATATCTCTTTACGCTAATATATTTAAGCTGTACCATTATGCTTATGCAGCCAAATCAATATCCTCCGGCTCCACCGCCAATGCATTCGCCCAATAATCCTGGTTTAAATCCATACGACTTTTTATTAGACAAACCGAAGAAGTCGAAAAGCTTTTTGCCAAGCGGCAATTCAACAAAACAGCGAATTATTATTGTTGTAGTAATTATAATAATTATATTTGTGGCTGGATCGATCATCTTATCGCTTCTCGGTAGTTCTGGGAAATCCGCTTCGGATGATCTGCTAGTTGTGGCACAAAAACAAACTGAAATAATAAGAGTAACAAATATTGGATACACCAAAGCCCGGGATAAATCGACGAAAAATCTTGCTCTGACAGCTGAGCTTAGCATCTTATCTGATCAAGCACCGCTACTTGTCGCAATGAAAAAATCAGGTATCGACGTAAGTAAAAGTCAGTTGGTGCTAGGAAAAAATACCTCTACAGATGCCAAACTTACACTGGCTGACCAAGATAACAATTTCGACGATGTCTTTAACCAAACATTGATCGGATCACTAGGCTCATATCAAACGGCGGTTAAGAAAGCATACGATGAAACGAATTCAACAAAGACCAAATTAGCCCTAGTTTCATCTTTGCAAAACGTAGGGAAAATTCTGTCAAATCAACAATAATTTTTGGTTATTTTACGGTTGGCACAGCGTTTTTATTCCCCATTACAAGGTCATAGCTATGTCTAATTAGTCCCTGAATTTCATCCCAAGGCAACTGACCACTGAGTATTATCGTATTCCAATGCTTCTTATTTAAATGGTAGCCAGCCATAACAGTTTCATATTTTTGCCTTAAAATGCTTGCTAAAAGAGGATCACATTTTAGGCTGATTCTAACTGGATTAGATTTTTCTGCTATTAAAGCGAACATTTTATTGTCGGTCTTATAGACTGCAACATCCTCGCCAAACGGGTATTCTAAAATGGCATTAGGCATACTTAGCACATAATCTTCAACAGTTCGATGATCCATTTAACTACGATTTAAACCATTCAATATAATGCTGAAGTTCGGCGATACTAGCCTGAATGTCATCAAATGCTCGATGAGCTCCTTTTTTTTCAAAATTTACTCCATATTTTGCCATCATAATGATTTTCCAAGATGAAACGTCGAGCATTCGGTAATGTAGTTTGAGATCAAACGCTGGCATCCATTGCTTAATAAACAACCTGTCATTATGAATCGAGTTACCTGATAAAATCGCGGGTTCTTGTCCGAAATTTTTTGATACAAATTCTACCATCTCCTGCTCTGCTTCAGTAATAGCTATTCCCTGATCTAATTTATTTAGAAACTCGTCGCGATTTGCGGGATAGTCACGCCACCAGATATTTTTTTGCATACGCTGCGCAATCAGCTCGGGATCATGCTTGATTCTTGCTTCGTAGCTATCTAGTGTTTTAAAGTTAAAATCAGTAATCTCGGCTGCTATTTCTAATATAACGTCTTTATCGGGCTCAAGACCTGTCATTTCGAGGTCTACCCACAACAGTTTAGTTGGGACTATATTTTTATCAGATTCTGTCATTATTAGTTAGTATACCTCAGCTCGACAAAGATTAAGGCTGGTTTAACTTATTCATAGAATCTGCCCAGTTTAAACGCTGTTCAACCTCAGTCTGAGTCAGCGCGTCTGCTTTATGAGTAATTTTACCTGCCCCACCTTCGCCTGCGACAACAGCAAAACTGAGATGGATTGTCGGTTTGGTTAATCCCTGTGATTCGGCTTGTTCAAGACAAGTATCATGAAACGAAGTGCAACTCGGTGCCAGCGCTATCCATTTTGCTATGTTATCGTCATATTTTAAAGTTGCTTTGACATCGATACTGGCGCTACGCTTAGTTTCTTTATCGATCTGATCGAATATAAAATTACCAGTCGAATAAACTATCAATTTATTTTTATAAACCTCTGTATTTTGAACCCAGTGTGGATTATTGGCTATCAGAAACTCCGGTCCCTGATCAATTATTTTGTGCGCAATATCTACTTGTGTACTATCGGCAGTTGAATGATATTCGACACCCATTTCGACAAACGCGAAGACTGGCATAATTTTCGCATAGCGTTGCATTGTTTCGATTTCACTGGGGAGTGGCTTTCTATAAAAGTAGTGCCATGCACAAAATGCCACAGGCAGTGCTGAATTTAATTCAGTATTATCGCTTTTTTGAATCCTAATTGGTAAAGATATTACTTCGCATATATCTTTCAATACGCTGGGGTCAAAACTACCAAAATATTGTACTCCAGGGGTTTTATCAAGATGTTGTCTAGTTTCGGTTAAGCCAATTTGACCGCCCTGATTATCTGTATGGTTGTTCGCCAGATCATAAAGGTTAAAATACTTGGCGGCAAATGGTAAAAACTCTGGGCGGCAATTGAATATTAAATTATCGACCTGTGTCTGATAAGGTACGATGTTGTTAGTGATCGGGCATTCAAAATCCGTAGACCAGGCATCATATGCTGAACGGTTAAAACTATCAAGTTGGCTAAACGGCTGGTCGTAATTATAAGATCCATCTTTGTTTCTGGCGTCTTTCTCAACTGCTCTGGCCCATGTAATAGTACCGTTTAGAAGATACCGCCCCTCAACTGAAATGTAATTGTTTTTAGGTACCGGGCTGACATTATTGATGCTCGCCTTCATTTGTATAGAATGGGGTTTACTATGAAAGCCGTAGTAATAATATCCAAGAAGAGTTATAGCGGCGGCGGCTATTAAAACGCAAAATAACATCAGTCTTTTCCCGGATATTATTCTGATCATTAATTATATTGTACTCGTGTTAACTCCCAGCTCAGCTATAATAAATATTGTGAAAATATTTTATAGTTTAGTTGCTTTTGTTATTATTGTTGGCGCCGGATCAATATTAATTTTCAAGAAAAAAACTCTTGCCCCTGCTATTCCAAAAAGTAGCAGTGTCATCACAACCGTAAAGCCAGCTTCGTTTGATAAAACAAAATATTCGATAGACTCCCCTGGCAGTATTTGGTGGATAGTAAATAAAAAACGGCCGTTGCCAAGTAATTATGTCCCAAATAATTTAATAGTGCCTGACGTAGCACTACGCTTGGATAAAAGCGCCGAGCAGATGCATTTATCGTCGACCATTGCTGGACCACTAAAACAGATGTTTGATGCAGCAAGTGTGCAGGGATATAAATTAATGCTGGCTAGTGGCTACAGATCGGTAGCTTATCAAAAACAGCTATATGACGGATACGTAGCAAAAGACGGCCAAACGGCTGCCGATAAATATAGTGCTATACCTGGGACTAGCGAACACCAAACTGGATTTGCGCTAGATGTCGGAAGAGTCGACCATAAGTGTGAACTTGATCAATGTTTTGGATCTACACCGGAAGGCATCTGGTTGGCCACGCATGCTTATGAGTATGGTTTTATTATTAGATATACCCAAGGTAAGGAAACAATCACAACATATGAATATGAGCCGTGGCATTTAAGATATGTCGGAACCGATTTAGCAGCTGAGCTTCATAAAAATGGGCTGACAATGGAAGAATTTTTTGGTTTAAATTAGCTACTAGTCGGGTGAAGAGTCAAGAAATGCTTTCCCGGTAAGTATCGGTACGGCAGTGTATTTGTTAAGTAGATCGTTTACCCTGGCATGTTGCGTATCAACAGTTGTATTTATCTGGGAATTAGCCATTTGCGCGGCAGCTTCGTCTAAAGGATACATTGAAAAATTATGCCTAGCTAACAGATCCTGCGCTTTCGCTTGAGCCGGCGTCCACTCATAGTGCATATATACAGGCATAAAGCCAATACTAGTAATCTTTTTACTCGAAAGATTGATATCCATTGTTGCGAAACCACCAATTAACGATTCTGTTTCTAGCTGCGCGTTTAAAAAATTACCTATCGAAAACCATGCTAATGTATCTCGACCGTCTTTCGATTTTAGTTTCTTCACCGGTTCTAGGAAGTGAGGACCACTCCCGATAATAACGTCAGCGCCCAAATCAGATAACTGTTGGGCATCTTTATCTTGCTCAGGATTAATATCGGCAGAATACTCAGTTCCCCATCTCATGCTGACAATCACAAAATCTGCTTTTGTTCTAGCTTCTTGCATTTGAGCAGTAACCAATCCGTCTGAGTATGTATTTATACCATAAGGCGAAACCGATTTGTTATTGGTATATGTAGTATAAGTTAAAAATGCGAACTTGATATTCTTAACCGTAAAGTAATGTACTTTCGTTTGTTCATCAGCCGATCGGTTAGCGCCGGCTGACGCAAGTATATTTGGTCTGTTATCCCAAGCAGCAGCAGTGGCGTCGATTAAAGGCTGGCCTTTATCGTTAGTGTGATTTGTTCCTAGATTTATAAGATTGCATCCTACATTTTCGAGTGCTCTTGGCCATTCTAGAGGCGCATTAAATACCGGATAACCGGTTATTCCAAATGCCGGTCCTCCGGCTGGTGTGGCTTGATTGCAAAATCGTACATCTGATTTTGTGAAATACTGCTTCATATTAGACAGCATCGGATCAAAATTATATTTTCCCCCGCTATTTGCAGCTTGTAATATTGCGCTGTGAGGTATCATATCGCCAGTTGCAACTAATCTAAGTGATTTACTGGTTGTAGTAGTTGTTTGAGCTCCAACATTGCCTACGCCTGGCACGAAATCACCGGGCGGATTAGGAGTACCTTTAACGAATTCAAACGGAGAGCGAGCTCCACCAACTTGATTATGGTGTTTATACCAGTAATATCCATATGCCGATGATGGAACTAATATTATTATTAAAATTAACGTAGAAAAAATCAGGAGCAGTTTTTTAGATCTTTTTCGCTTTACTTTTGGGCGAGAAATATTAGAGAATAATTCTGCGTCATCTGATTTCTGAATTTGTTCAACCGGCTTTGTAGTTTTGATAGGACGGTATCCTGGAGGGGTATAATCGTTATACGATCTATTTTTTAATCGAGATCCATCCATAATTTTAGGGTTTTTTAATGTCGAGTTTATCTAATTTTAACCCTTTGACAACAAAATAAACTATAAAAGCTACAATAACAAAACTTATGAGGTCGCTGAGTAACCGCCCATAACCAAGTTTGTTAGTGCACGCGCTGCCTACGGTTTTTAAGCAGACGTATTTTGAACCAAGTTCACCACCACCGGCAGCCAGACCAACAACAGGATTGAAAATATTATTTACTAATGAATCAACAACACTTTTAGCAGCTACACCTAGCACTAAACCGACTGCCAGGCCGACGACGCCTTGTTCCCTGATAAAATCAACAAATCCCTGTAACCAGTCCGGAGCTTTAATCACCGGAAACGCTACTATTACTTCTTTTTTTTCTATTAGTTTGGTTTTATGATTATTTTCATTTTCGGTTGCCATATTCTACTCCTTGATCATTCATAGTATAGCACTGTAAAAGATAAGAAGATCGAGTCATAAGAATTTTAAATAACCGTGAATTTATTTAAAAAGTCTTCGGCTCTGTAATTGATAATTCGCTGCCGGTCGGGATCTAAACGGTCCAATCTTTGCAACATTGTTCTCATTCGAGCGTTATGGTTTAGTTCGTCCCGATGTTTATTAATAAAACGCCAGTACAGCCCGTCCCAGATATCACACCAGACATCTCGCTGATAGTTGCTAAGCTGTAATATATAAGTTGACGGACAAATCGAAGGTTCGAGATTGAAATTGCTACTATCGGTAAACTGGCTGACCATAAATACATTTGGTATTGTTACCCAATCATATGAATCAACAAACAATTCAGAAAACCATTTGAGCATATCGTCAGGTTGAATTTCGCAAAGTACCATTAAATTTCCGGCTATTAATTGGCGTTCGCTATTATGAGCATAACCTCTGGCTATTATTTTCACTACTAGATCATCAAATGGTGGTATACCAGTAGTCCCGTCATACCATGCTCGCGTTAATTTACGCTGATGTTTAAAAATATTACTCGATTTCATTTGATTGTGACGTAGCAAATAACTCCCGCGCACAAATTCTCTCCAGCCTAAAATTTGCCGAACAAATGATTCTAGACTGTTGATCGGTATCTCTTTTTTTTGATGTCTGGCTAAAGTTTCGTCTATTATTTGCTTTGGACTTAACAGTCCGGTATTTAGACTAGAAGCAAGTGCACTATGGAATAACCAAGCAGCTTGACCATCTAATGAATTTTCATATTCAGAGTAATGGTCTATCCTCTCTTCAAGAAAATTTGTCAGCCATTTTTTAGCTTCGTTATGATTAGTCGGCCAAATAAAATCCGTACTTCCAGGGTTATCTGGAAAATGCTTGTTTACATATTCGACAGCATCTTTGACAAACTTATTATCGCCAAAAACTTCGAAGCTAGGCAGGTTTGAGCTCGGTTCAATTGTTTTAGGAGTAACTTCATAAATCCATTTACCGCCGATAGGTTTGTAGTCTTCGCCAATTAGAATGTTAAACCTCTCTCTTTGCCATTGGTAAAACTCGGGAAAAGGATGTTTATGACGATCAGTAAAATATTGGCGTATTTCTTGGTCTAATAAATAGTAATTAGGATTTGGTAGAAACTCGACGGCCAGAGAATTTGAATTATTACGCCTGGCTTGCAATAATCGGGACGCCAGCAAATTGTCTACGGGGTCAAATACATATATTTGTTCAACATGTTTTAATTTCGAAAATATATCACCGGTATCGTATAAAACGTCTAAATCAATATAATCGACTTCATAACCAGCTGGCCATAAAACTTCTTCAACATATCTGCGCATACTCGCTCTATGAAGAATTAATTTCTGTTTGTGCAATTGTTTTGGTTGCTCGGTATCACGTCCGAAAAACAACGGTTCCTCAACTAAAAATATATGATCTACTTGTGGCAAATCTCCGGCTGGAAATAATTGATTAGGATACAGAATGAGCACTTTTTTCATAGTTCTTACGGCTATTGTACCGTAGCGGCCGCGTTTGTAGAATATTTACTTTTTCATATAATAGCTCCGCGATGTTTCACTAAGTCGCTCAATTGCGTATCTTAATGTAATTCTGGGGAGTGTCTGTGCTTCTTTATCCAAAAAAGTTATCAGAATTTCTGGATCTATTTGTTTGCCAATTTCTCTAAGCATCCAGCCACTGGCTTTTTGTATTAAATCGTGTTTGTCATATTTAAGTATTTCAATTATGTCTAATGCTTCCGTCGAACTGCCTCTCTTAATGTAATAAAAGGTACTTACAACTGCTATTCTTCTTTGCCACAAGTCGCTCGAGCGAGCTAAATTTTTAAGAATTTTCATCTTATACGGACTGTCAATTAGATGACGTCCAAGGATTTGATAGGCTGAACTATCAACAAGATCCCAATTGTTTATATACTTGGTATTTGCAAGATAGAGCCCGGCAATCTGGTCTTTTACCAAATCATTGGAGGAATTATAGTCTAGCACGAGAATGAAAAGCGCAATTAGTCTTTCTTCGTGCCAGGGGCTTGTAAGCAGATCACTAACTGCGTCCAACGATAATGTTCGGAAGTATTTTTTAGCGATAGTACGCTGAGTAGGTACATTTATCCCTAAAAATTTATCGCCTTCGCCGTAATTGCCCGGACCGGTTTTGAAGAACCTGATGCTACGAAGTGCATATTTCGAATTTGAAGCTGCACTAATCTCGGATTTAATCTGTTCGAGCGAAGCCATATTAAAATTTTTATACCTTTACTTCGTAAATTTAGTAATTAAATTATTGTATTTATTCAGTATTATTAGAAATTACTGCTAAAACTATATTCGTTCCGGCGCTGGGATATTAAGAACTTGGAGCCCTTTTTTAAGAACGTCCGCGTAGCAGTGCACAAGTTTTTTTCTCAAAGCTTGCCTTTCGTGGCCAATAACTCGGTTTGACTCATAAAAACGATTAAATACCTGGGCAAGTTCATACAGATACGTGCAAATTAAATGCGGCATCAACTGTTCAGAAGCATTATTAACGACTTCTGTAAATTCACCGATTTTTCGTAGCAAACTGCGTTCAGCCGGTTGTAGTTCTAAGGATTCAACATTTTCGTCGCCCGTTTTTGCAAGTATACTGCGGGCTCTGGCATGTGCATACTGCAAATAAGGCCCGCTGTTGCCTTCTACCGCGACTGATTCATTGATATCGAATGCTACGTCGCTGCCTATACGGTTTTTAAGAAAAGCATACTTCATAGCGGCGAGCGAAACATCGTTTATTTTTACGTCGTCGGCATCCTCGTCAGCTGACAGTTTTGCTGATTGCTTCACGACTTCTAACACATCTAGTGCTTTAACAACATTACCCTTTCGACTACTCATTTTGCCAGAGCTAAGTTTGACCATTCCGTGGGCAATATGGGTAGTAGATTTTGCTTGATCGGGCTCAAATTGTTCAAGCGCTTTTAACATTACTTTGAAATACTCGGCTTGCTCGTGTCCAGTTATTACGACAGATTTATAATAATGAAAGTCGCGCCATTTCTTGGCTGCATTGCCTAAGTCTTTTGCCTCATAAGTTGGCAGTCCTTTGCTATTTATAAAAACGCGCTTATGTAGTCCAAATTTATCGCCGTCGAATATTACTGCGCCTTCGCTTTCTTGGAAAATGCCGTTCTTTATATTGCTTAACACTAGCTGCTTGCCCTCTTCAGCAACTTCGCTTTCCATATAATTTTTTTCAAATAAATTAAACCCCAGTTTTTTGTATACATCGTCAAAATACTCTAGGCTCCAAGCTTTGCAGATTTCATAAACTTGATTCTGGAGCTTATCTGATCGATCATAAACTTTTATATTAATTTCAACTATACGTTTATTAGCCGTTTGATCGTTATCGTAAGCAGTTGAACCTAAGACATAGGCACTACCTAAGAAGTTAGATTTATCGTTATTACTAATTCTACTTAATTTTGTTACATCATTATCTGTTTTTAATAATATCCCGTAAAGTGCTTTTGCTACGTGAAGCCCAACATCGCCCTGATAAGTTACGCGGTGCACATTCGCACCTCTAAGTTCGAATAAACTGGCTATGGCATCGCCGATTGTACCACTATAAGCATGTCCGATATGTATTTCTTTAAAAGGATTCGGGTCTAAATATTCGACTATTATTGATTTATCTTCAAGGTTTCTGTCGACGGTTAGTTTTGTCATATCCCAAATAGCCTGGTCGCTAAAATGTAAATTTATGAATCCTAGTCCGGCCACCGCAGGCTTGAATGCGAGCAGTCGATGGTTTTCCAGCTTGGCAACTATTTGATTGGCGATATCTATTGAATTTTTATTTATTTTTCCAGCTAAATATAGCGCGATATTAGTCGAGTAATCGCCAAATTGTTCATTCGTCCTAGTCAGTCTTGCTTCTACTCGCTGGCTGAACAATTCTAAGCAAATTTCATTTATAGCGTGTTCAAGAATTTGAATCATTAATATCAGTATAACAGATATAACTAGTTGGACTGCAGGGCTTTAACAAGCTTCCAAACGACATAATATACACTGCCAATTAATATAAAAAAGGTAGTCGTAGTAACAAAAGCCTGTGGGTGGGCCGACGGATTTATAAAGCTATCAGAAATATCGAACAATAATCCGGCCGGGTTGATAATTACGTCCCATGTGTTCCAGCGCAGACTGCGACCGAGAAATATTCCAAAGCTGCAACTAATCAGGACTAATACTATAAAAATATGGCAATAAATACTTTTAAATCTTTTTAGAAGCGCCGAGTGTACCAGAAATGTACTCCATATACCGCTAACGAAGCCATTAAACATAAATAGTACAAAAAGTGTGACATCAAATAGCACGGTCGAAGCAGTTGAATTTCGAAGGTGCATTAAATCAGTGCTCAGGTAAAAACTGTTGGGTAAAAAACCTAACCAAAGTATGCAAAGTGCTACTGCCTGCCAACTTCTCCATAAGCCATTTTTTAAATGTACCGTCAATCCGTAAGCAAAAAGCAGGCACAGCCAGGCTAAAAATATATTCCATGACAAATATAGGTAAACCCAAGAATGAGTGCTTATCATCTTTATAATAAGCAAAACTAGACTCATGAAGTTTGATAGCACTAATGCTTTAATTACTCCCGAGTACCGACCACGCAGGAACAATGGAATACTGACCATAATATATAAAGTATATATTAGCGGCGCTAACATTGTTTCACTTCGAAATTTAATGACTAATCCAAAATAATAAAAACACCGTATAATGTTTTTATGACTCTACCCGACGCAATCAGAAGTTTTGTCCGTCGAATAATGGGGCGAATAGCCAAAATCTTAAATAAAATTAGCGGTGGAAAAATCACTCCTAACAGCGTAACAATTGTCGGTTTACTGGCTCACATACCTATCGCTGTATTAATTGCATACAAAAATAATATTGTGGCTGCAATCCTACTAATTATATTCGGCCTATTTGACAGCTTAGACGGCGAACTAGCCCGGTTGCAAAAACGTGATAGTCCAATTGGAATGCTTCTCGATGCCAGTACAGATAGATTTAAAGAAGTAATGCTTTATTCAGGTGCGGCCTTCGCAATTATTAACAGCTCTAGGCCGCTTCTGGCTGTATGGGCGGTTGTAGCTTGCGGTGCCAGCTTATCAGTAAGCTACGTTAAAGCCAAAGGGGAAACGGCGGTTGCTAAAAGCAGCTTAACAACTTCAGAAGTAAACCGGTTGTTTCAAGACGGCATAATGCGATTTGAAGTTCGTATGGTTGTACTAATAGTTGGGCTCATATTTAATCGTTTAATGATAGCAGTTGTATTTATAGCTTTAACAGCAAGTCTAACTGCCCTTCAAAGATTAATTACTATAACTAGTAAATTAAAAAATGTATAAGGTTGATCTGCATACTCATTCTGAATTATCGGCCGATGGCGGGATTAACACCGAGCAATATAGAAATATTATAGACCGAGGAGAACTTGATCTTATTGCAATAACCGATCATAACACGATAGATTTTGCGACGCGCCTTCAAAAGGAATTAGGTGATCATATAATCGTTGGAGAGGAAATAATGACTGCTGCCGGCGAAATTATCGGTTTATATCTGACGAAAGCCATCTCAGCTGGTTTAAGTCCAATCGAAACAGTCTTACAAATAAATGCTCAAGACGGGCTAGTATATATCCCCCATCCATTCGAGACAATTAGAAAAGGATTGCATCCTAGTATTTTAGAAGAGATATCCGACCACATAGATATAATAGAAATTTATAACGGTCGAGCATTTGCTCAGAACAAGAGCGCGCCAGCAGTTGTCTGGTCAAAACTTAATCGTAAAACTGGAGTATCAAGCAGCGACGCTCATGGTATTCATGGTTTAGGTAAGTCATATACGCAGACTAAAGAAATGCCAAATCGAAACACGCTTATCGATCAATTGAACACGGGTACGCCAATAGCAACCCGTCCAACAGTAAGATCGCTACTTTATCCTAAATATCACAGGTTAAGAAAAAAAATAGGGAAAATAAGATGAACTGGCTGACATATAACGATGTCTACTTAGCTTTTTGGATATTTTTGCCAGCTGGGATTGCAAATATGGCCCCTCCTATAGCCAACAAAATACCTATTTTAAATCGCTGGACAACACCTATAGATCTAAAAAAAACAATCGGAGGAAAACGTATTTTAGGAGACCATAAGACTTGGCGCGGTCTGGTTTTCGGGGTGGGCGCAGCGGCGCTGACTTGTTTTTTAGAAGTTGCATATCTAAGTGGAAGAACGTTTACGACTCACGGCATATTGATCAGCTTTTTGGCGGGAGGGCTAATTGGTTTTGGTGCACTGCTAGGCGATGCTGTAGAGAGTTTTTTTAAAAGAAGAATCGGCATAACTTCTGGAAATAGTTGGTTCCCTTTTGATCAGATCGACTATATTATCGGAGGCCTGGCATTTTTACTGATATTAATACACCTGCGGCTGCAAACAATATTAATGATTTTCGTAATCTACTTCGGCCTTCATTTATTACTAAGCTATGTAGGCTTTTTAATCGGTTTTAAAGATAAACCTATTTAACTAAAATGAAATACTCTTGACCTAAAATTTCAGCCATTGTTTCAGCTGGAGTGGTATTAAACATTCTTTCTGTTTGCGACGGCATTAATTTCAATGATTCTATTTTATTTTTGAGAAGTTCGCCTTCAAGTATTATTGCAATATCACATTTATCTTTCGGCAGCGTCGGTGGCTTATCAATATTAAAATAGATGTTGAATTTTTTATCGGCTTCCAGCATAACGTTTAGGTATCTTTCTTCTTCTTCGACGGCGTGGTATATATTTATATCGCTATCTCCAGCTGCAACATCGACCCATTTCGATACAGTTTGATGATCTAAATGTCCTGTCATCCCATCTGGTCCAAACGTTAAGATTGTATCTGGCTTATACTGTTCAATAATTTCTCTGATCTGGCTTATAGCCTGATCAAAATTAGCATTGCAACAGTTGCCATCTTCATATTTCAGCCAAATATGTTCGGCGATGCCTAACTTAACTAATGCTGCTTCCAGCTCCAATGTACGAATGTCGCCTAGTTTATCAGCTGGCCAACGGGATTCATCTTGCACTCCAAGCTCACCTTTTGTTGCAGTAACACAAATTACTTTCTGGCCATTAGATATAGCTGCCGACATTATTCCAGCACAACTGAATGATTCATCATCTGGATGAGCCCAGATTGAAAGTATTGTGCCCAATTTTTTTATGTCTTCGGCACAGACAATCCTAGTCATCGTTAATTTTATACGTTACTTTTCTCCCCACCAGTCCAAGTAGTTTTGATTGAATTGATGAATCACTGTCAACAATTATCTCTGTTCCAAATAATCCGCTGTCAGCAAATTCCTGTTTTCGCGGAAAAATGTCATTATATACTGCTTGTGCAATATCGTCGGGGATTAACATATTACACATAATGCTCTGATCAACGTCCCAGCCATGGATTAAGACGTCGCCGGCAATTTCTCTAATATATTTTTCGGCCGATACATCGGCATATGACAAATGAACTATAGAATCCAGCTGGGCCGTTTGAACTGAGCTAAGCGCTAAGTGACTGGCACGTTCCCATGCTCCTTGTATATCGCTTCCTAAAATATCTCCGTCAAATCGATCACCAACTTCTTCAACAGTCTTGCCATTAATTAATTCGCTGACCCAAAGTAGTTCGTAGACTATATGCCTGAGTAGTTCTCTTAGATCCCAATCTTTACAAGGGGTCTTATTTGTAAGCTGATCATTACTAACTTGCCTAATGCACTGATCAACTATTTTTATAATGTTCGAGAATAAATCCTGGCTATTCATATTAATTGCTGCTCCTTTTCTTATAATACTACTGATCTAGCGCAGTCTTAAATTTTTCAATTAATATTACAGGTGTTGGATCGAGACCGTTTAATAGTGCGACATACAGACTTACAAAATCACCAAGGGCTATTGCCCAGATCATTTGATCAAGAATAGTATCGCCAGGGAGATTTATAACATGTGGTTGAGGTCTCAGACCTGATAATAGTTTTTCAGATACAGCGAATCTTTTTTGGATTCTTTCGTTTTCAAGATTTGATCTCAGCTCTATTACTACGTAAGGCTTATCTATGGGGTGAGATGTCCAGCCTAGCATTTCATTATGGTTAAACTCTGGCAGGACATTGCACCAAGCAACATTTTTAGCATTTTCATTAAAGCTAATTTTCCATTTATAGGCTGCTGGGTATAGCATATTACCAGCATAAACTACCGGCGATTTACCGATAATCTCAAGCGCCAGCTTCTTGGCATCGTTATTGCTAGTCGGCACGGTTGATACCCACTTGGCTATTTCGTTTTTAAGACCGGTGGCCGCGTTTTGCAACTGTGAGACTGTATTGTTTGTCAGTTTAGTCTGATCAAATAATTCGCATAAAGCTCTCAATTGGTAGCCAAAAGTCATTCTTGGCTGGAAACCTGAAGGTAATTTAATAAACGGCAGCTGATTATTTACAGCTACTTCTTCTAGTTTTCCGCCGGCTGCGATAACTATTATCATCGGACGAGAATTTTCATCTTTAGAAAGCGCTACATTTAGCACATTAACGGTTTCTTCGGTGTTGCCGGAATAGCTGGAAGCGATAAAAAGCGAATTATTATTTACATACGACGGAAGATCATAACTTTGAATTACTTCAAAAGGTACACTCAGACCCGGCCAACTATGAAAAGCTTTTGCGGCTAATCCGGAACCGCCCATACCTGCAATAACGACATTAACAATATCTTTTGGTTCTGACCAAATAAAGTTAAAACTATAGTTATATTGCTCAGTTTGTTTCTCTGCCAAGCCAAGTGCATCACTTACATCATGTTGGTGTATATATTTAAGATCATCGAGCATTAACACTCCTATTTTATTATCATCAAGTTAAGTATAAGATACATCGCTTGTTTAATAATAGTAAAACGCTATTGCTTTAGTTTTATTTACTATATACTACATATAAACTTTTATATTACAAATCAGGGGGTGGAAATGTTCGATGATGACATTAATAATGACCAGAGCGCACCAGCGGCGGGAGCGCCAGTATTTGGCCAGCCATTTAATCTACCTGCAGCCCAGTCAGATCAACCGACAGCAGCCGATGCAAACGATGACGGTCATGTCGCTATAAATCTGCCAGCACAGGTAGTTGATTCCGACGACAATTTACTCAGTATAAAGCAAGAGGCTCTACAGCAATTATCACCACTTGTTAGCCATTTAGACCAATCTGCCGAAGAGAAATTTAAAACAACTATGATGATGATCCAGGCGGCTGATGATCAATCGCTTATCAAAGATGCCTATGCAGCTGCTAAACTAATTACCGATGAGAAAGCTCGAGCCCAAGCACTTTTAGATATAGTTAACGAGATAAATTATTTTACACAGCAGCACACAAATAAAGACTAGGCGCAATTAATAAAAAAACTTAATCGTCGCCTGTCGGTCCGGTGTTTGGTAAATGAGGCGACGGGGTTACAGTTGCTTTTGATGACGTTGGAGCCGGAGCAGTTGTACTGGCCGCATTATCACTTACGTGACCATTCGAAGAATTATTAGAAGTTATCGATGGACTAGTTTTTGGACTGTTATTTACTGTAGTAGCCGTTTTAGTATTATTAGCTGTTTTTACAGACTTATTATTTTTAGTAACTGCACGGTAGGCCCACCTTCCGCCAAAAAAGATCCCGGTCGCTAGTATTATTGTAGTAACTAAAGTTGCTAAAGCCAATAGCCATGCAATGCCAGTTTTTTCTCTGCGTTCCGATTGATAGTACTGATCTACCTCAGGTAAAATACCATTAGGATTATCTTTTTTTCGCTTAAATGGCCACATTAGTTAACTCCATATTTTCATATTTACCATACTACAAAATGGTATTTTACGCAATATGTTGATTTAACTCTTAAGATGATTTCTAAAAGATACTATAATGGCTGTAGCCCAGCCTACTTTTACATCATTCCGCCCATACCACCCATGCCACTCATATCAGGAGCAGCAGATTTTGGCTCTGGTACTTCAACTACAAGTGCACCCATAGTCATTGCTGTACCAGCAATAGAAACTGCATTTTGGATCGCTTCTTTAGTAACTCTAGTCGGATCGACTACACCGTTTGATTTCAGGTCAACTAATTTCAACGGGTTATTAACATTTATACCCTGTCCGGCTTTTGCGGCTTTTACTTTAGGCAACCACTCGTCAGCATTTAGTCCGGCATTGCTAAGTAAAATTCTAAACGGCTGTTCAAGAGCCTTTTTAAGTAGCTGCTTTCCGGCTGTAACTGCATCATCGTCATCATCTGATGAAGCAACTGTTCCCATCAAATTAATTAAAGTGACTCCACCGCCAGCTACAATTCCTTCGTCAAGTGCTGCTTTTACAGCATGGACTGCATCGTCAACCCTGAATTTCTTTTCTTCGATCTCTGTTTCTGTAGCACCACCGACCTTTATGACTGCAACTTTCCCCTGTAATGCTGCCCGTCGTTTTTCGAGATTTTCCTTGTCGTATTCGCTGGTTGCGGCTATTTCCTGTGCCGAAATTTGTTTTATTCTGGCTGAAACTTCAACATTCAACCCGGCTCCTTCTATAATAGTAGTCTCGTCTTTTGTAACGATGACCTTCCTCGCTGTACCAACCATATCGAGTTCTATATTTTCGAAAGTGTATCCAGTATCTTCGCTAATAACAGTTGCACCGGTTAATATAGCGATATCATTCAGTATATCTTTCCTGCGATCGCCAAAAGCTGGAGCCTTTATCGCGATAGTATTAAATACGCCTTTTAATTTATTAAGAATCAAAGCACCAAGAGCTTCGCCTTCAACGTCTTCGGCGATTAACACTAGATCTTTTTTACCTGCTTGAGCAAGTTTTTCTAGAATTGGTAAAAATTCCTGGATCGAAGATATTTTCTTATCGGTAATTAATATCGACGGTTTATCATAAACTGCTTCCATTCGAGCTGCATCAGTGACCATATACGGACTGACAAAACCGCGGTCGAAAGTATAGCCTTCTACAACTTCGCTTTCCAAATTTAAACCCTGGCCTTCTTCAACTGTAACAACTCCGTCTTTCCCGACTTTATCAATCACATTTGCTATAAGCTGGCCGATTTCATTATCGCCGGCTGAGATTGTTGCAACTTCGGCGACACGCTGTTTATTGCTTTTTATATCTTCGCTGATACTTGTTAACTGAGTTATTACATCATGTGCGGCTGCTTCTAAGCCTTTCCGAAGCAGCATAGGACTATGTCCAGCAGCAATCAGTTTATTTGCTTCACTTAAAATGTGATAAGTAAGAACTGTAACGGTCGTTGTCCCATCGCCTGCAACATCGTTCATCTTGCTAGCTGCTTGTTTAATAAGTTCGGCACCGACTTTAAACCCGAGAGTTTCATCATCGACATCTGCCAGTTCAACACCTTTTGCAACAGTTACACCGTCATGAGTTACTGTCGGGTTGCCGTAGCTTTTACTAAGAATTACATTTCGCCCTTTTGGTCCCATAGTCGTCTTAACTGCATCATATAGAATTTGCGCTCCACCAAGTACCCGCCGACGAGCATCGTCATCATAAAAAACTTTTTTTGACATAATTGATCCCCTAAATTATTTAATAGTAGCGATAATATTTTTTCTGAAGATAATCACGTATTCTTCTTTGCCCTGTTTTAGCTCAGTTGCTTCGTAACTGTTTTTATAAATAATCTTGTCGCCTAGTTTTACACCTTCGATATCTTTTCCAACGGCAACAACAATAGCTTCTTTAGGTTTTTCTTTTGCTCCGTCAGGAAGATAAAAACCACTTACAGTCTTAGATTCTGCCGTCTTATGTTGTGCTACAACATACTCAGCCTGTGGTTGAATGTTTACAGCCATTTGTTTCCTCCATTAATGTTAAAAGGGGTTAAGATATCTCGCAAATTACCTCAACCCATTAGCACTCATAATACGCGAGTGCTAATTTACTTGTCAACTATCGACGTCGCTGGAAATTTCGTCTAATCGTATTAGCCTTTGAGGAAAGACTTTCATATTTCTCATGTCGTCATAAAGTTGCCCTAGATCGGAAATATTTGAATCAAGTGGTAAAAGTAAACGTGATTGGTCGATAATTCCGACCTTATGCTTACCATCATCGGCGTCATACCCCGATTCAAACTCATAAAACATATCCTTGGCAATGCAGTAAGCTCGGATATTGCCCGTATCGTCAACTCGTTTATAGAATATTCGATTTGAATTTTCTATTGGGTTGCCATTTTCATCACAAGGCACATGTATCTCTAATTGATCGTTTCCTTCTTGGCCGGAAGCTAATGATCGTTTAAATAAAATCGATCTCGTAGAAATCGGTTGATTGTCTTCATAATGTATAGCGGTCGTATGTTTAAGTACATATATCGGAAACGGCTCGTTTAACGGAAATTCACCGTCATCTAATAGTTGATCGCTTTTTCGGTCAACTATATTTAAATAGTTGTTAACTGACTTAATTGCAGTCGATATTAAATTGTTTCGAATATTAAAAGCAGTACGCTCAGCGTCAAATTGAATAGAATGATCTAATTCCTGTCTGACTTCCTCTGTAATATTGTCGAATGAACGTTCCATTTATTAGTATATTAAATCACGTCACTTACCTATTGTCAATGTTTGTTATCAGATGTATAATACTTAAGTTCCAGCCGGAACAAAACCCACACCTATCGGGGGTAATCACATGAGCGGCAAGTCAAATGGCATCGTCGAGTTGCAATTCAAACTCGAGCACCTGCCAAGCGAGCACCAGAACCGAGTACTGCACGAAGTACAGCATCTCGCAGAAGTTCGCACAAACCGCCATCAGCGACCGCACATTTCCCAGAAAGGAAACCTCATCATCACCGTTGATCTCGGCAATCTCGAACCCGACGACAGGCGCGCCGCGCTCAACAAGATCAACGAAGCGATCGACACACTGATCGTGAAGCAGCGCTACGGACACGTAGCTAGGTCAAGGTAATAACCGGCTGAACACCGAACGGGAAAGTGACACACGGAAGTGTCACACCCGTAGGTGGCCGGACTTGGTCGGAATTAAGTGGAGTAGACTGCTGTATCGAAGGCAAATTTGCCTCTACAACACTCACCCCATTAATCACTTACCAAGTCCGCCTTTCTCCCTTTTTTTATTAGATTAAAAAATAAACTGCAGGAATATTAAAACAGGTTGAATATACCAGAGCCAATAAATAGAACCGTTCTAATGTCCGGAGCTGATTATTTCAGCGACCAGTTTGCAATTAATGCCTATATGGATAGCAGTCAGCCGGTAGATGTAAGTAAAGCATTGGCTGAACATTCAGCAATTAGTAACTCTTTGAAACAAGCCGGTATTAAAATTATTAAGGTAGATGCTCCAAAAGACTGCCAAGACGGTGTATATACCGCCAATTGGGCGCTATGCCGAGGCAATAAGGCACTGCTGTCAGCCCTACCAAATAAAAGGCAACCAGAAACACCTTATGCAGAATCTGTTTTAAAAGCACTGGGTAAAAACATACTAAGACTACCTAAAGAAATAAGATTCAGCGGACAGGGCGATGCTCTCCCCTGTGGGAATTTATTATTTGTCGGATCGCAGTACCGGACTGACGAAATAGCTCATAAATATATAAACGAGATGCTAGGTTACGAAGTAATAAGTTTGCAGACTGTTCCAAAAAGAACTTTTTGGGGTTTAGGCAGCCGTTATATTAACCCAATTACTAAATGGCCGGACAGTTTCTTTTACGACATAGACCTGGCTTTATCAGTGTTATCGCCAGATTTAATCGCATATTGTCCTGAAGCATTTATACCTAAAAGCCGTAATAAAATAGCATCGCTTCCAGTAAGAAAGATAATCGTAGATATTAAAGAAGCAAAAAATGGTTTTGCCTGTAATTTAGTATCGACCGGCAAAACTGTAGTTATGAGTTCACAAGCTCCGAAGTTAAAAAAAGCTATTGAAGCCGAAGGCTTAAAAACAATTACTCCTGAAATATCAGAACTTGGCAAGGGTGGCGGATATATCCGATGTACTACGCTTACCCTAGATAATATTTAATTACTTCGGCCTGCGGTATTGTGCAGCGTAACGTCTTGTCCGTCGTCTATTGCTGCTTTTAGATTTTCAACCGGTTCTACTACGCCGTCATTTAGAACATAAAACTTTGCTGCTTTGGCGCCAAGATTATTAACAGTTTGAAGTCTGCTTCGTTCAATCTCGGCTCGTTCAGTCTCATATTCGGCTTTCCCACCATCTAGTACGGCTTTGTCTTCTGTGCTCTTAACTTCGCTATTAAGCGAATCAAGCACTTGTTTTTGAGCCGGTACATTAGTTTTAGGATTCATTTTATTAACCTTTTTAATTTTTTTAATTAACTCTACTATCTTAACAAATATTTGCCTTTTTGTCAATCTTTATTTATAGGTCTTTTGCTTGATCAGGGTTTAAGTTGCCAGATAGATCGGCGGCATGAGTTCTTAAGAACGCTTCAAAAGCTACTAATCTTTCGTTCGATCCGGCTACTCTACCAAGCGCGAAATTTTCATCGTCTTTAGCATCATTATTGTATGTATCGCTTAGTATCCCCTTCATAATCAGCGTAGCACTTTTCTTTAAACTATCGTGTTCCTTAGATTGTTCATTAAAAAAATCTGCCAGATCACTTAACGGTATCGATTTCGATTCACCTGAGCTATCATTCATCATTAGAAAATATATAATAACCGATTTATGTCATTTTTACAAGTAATTCTTTAGTCACTTCAACTTCATTCCAGGGTATTTCTATTACTCTGTCGGAGTTATGATCATCTTGCTGCATATGGCGAAGCATTGCCGCTTTCGGACCGTTTCTTAATATATCTTTTTCATGGCCTTTGCCAAGAAGCAGTACCGTATCACCTTCGTTTGCCCTGTTGAGTGCAAAATTAATTGCCTGCTTTCGGTCATGAATTAAAAATAAATCTTTATCTCGTATTTTACCTCTGCTTTCTGCACCTTTGGCAATTTGATCGAGTATTCCCATACCATCAATGTCACGGTCATCTTCTTCAGTTACAACTACCTCATCTGCATATAATCCAGCCAGAGCTCCCTGTGAAAACCGCTTTGATTCGTCCCTTCTGCCGGCCGATCCGAATAAAACTATTAGCTTGCCCTTAACTACTGGGCGAAAATCTTTAAATAGTTTTTCAAAGCTGTCGGGAGTATGGGCGTAATCTATAATGACATCGAAGTTTTGACCTTCATCAATACGCATCATCCGGCCCTCAACACCTTCTAATTTAGCTATCCCCTGCTCTATTTGTAATTTACTCAAGTTGAGTGCTCTGCCTACGGACACTGCCGCTAGTGAATTATAAATATTAAACGTGCCCGGCATGTTACAAGATATTTTATATTCATCATCGGAAACTTTAACAATGTATTGCGATCCGGTCGGCGTAAGCTTAATGTTGGCGGCTTTTAAATCCCCGTTATTTATTCCGTAACTGATTGAGTTCTTTATGTCACCCGCGAACAGACTAAAATTATCATCATCAGCATTTATGACTCCAAGTCTTAACCCTTTTTTGTTTTTATCGCACTGCGAAAACATAAGTCGCTTTGCATCGCGATATTTTTCGAATGTTCCATGATAATCGAGATGTTCATGAGTTATATTCGTCATTACCGATATTGTATATGGCACCCCCCAGACACGGTGCTGCGCTAGCGCATGGGAAGTAGTTTCTAATACTAGCCACTCCATGCCCTGCTTTTTCATTTGCTTTACTCTACTCATTAATTCCGGTACTCCTACGCTCGTCATATGAGCCACCTGAGGTTTTATGTCATTTCCGACGCCGCTTGCTACAGTTGTCATTAAACCAACCTTATATCCGGCTTCATGTAGCATTCGATGGATCATAAAACTAGTACTGGTTTTGCCGTTTGTTCCCGTGACGCCTATAACCTTAATATTATGAGTAGGAAATCCATTAATAAGGTTAATAAAAATGGCTTCTAATAAATGGCCAAGAGGTTCAATTTTTTTAAACAGATTAACTGGGATAACCCGTTTAATAATTGATCTAAAACTCATAATAACTTTAAGTATAAACTAACAACTCACCATTACAGTGAGTTGTTAGTTTCGTAAATAAGAGATTATTCTTATGCGATTATATTATCTAAAACCGTATTATACTCACGAAGTTCAGCCCGGCTCATTATATGAGATCCATTGACGACTTCAGTCGTACCATTAATAGGTGTTAGCTTAAAATTCGTGCCTTTTTTCTTATTAAATGCATCAAGACCTTTTTGCATAAAATTTACTTCGTGACCTGGGCTTGCTTGATGGGCGTTATCCCAAGGCATAGCATCAGTGTTAAAGTGATGTGGACTAGGCTTAGCGTGGTGTACAGCATTAGCTACAGGCTTAACATGGTGGACAACTTTATCTACACTGTGATGTACAGGTGCTAAGTGATGCGCGTTCTTGGCTGCATTCTTAGCTGTGGCAGTGGCTATTTTCTCAGCTGTTTCATGAGCACTCGGGTGATCACCTAGGTGCTTATATAATATGACTGCGGCTGCACCAAGTACTGCAGCTCCGATATAACCGGCAACTTTACGAGGTTCGCGTTCGTGAGTTTCTGAATTTTCTATTGATACAAAATTGCTATTTGCGACTTTATCACGACCGCCATGAAACATTAGATATGCTCTTCGCATGCCATTTTGAAGTCGTTCTTTTAGGCCTTTTCGGGTATTTACATTTTCGTCGTCGTTTACATAAATTGCTTCTAAAGGTACAATTTCGCCATCATTTATTTCTTCTAGTTCGGCTTTAGATGCTTCGTCTTGTGAACTTTTATCGATAAGATCAGACAATAATAGTTTAGGTTTTTGTTCGCCTTCTTCTTCAGCAGTTCCATCGTTCTGTGAATCGTCAATAACTTCGAACGACCCAGGGGCACTTGCTAATCTGTTATTGATTTCATCACTTGCTCCAGGCATATAATCGTCAAGCGATTTTCCAGTAAAGCTTTTTAGTGATTTGCTAGACTTATTTAGTTCAGCTAAAGCTTTTTCGTATGCCTTGGCATCGCCGGCTGCTTTTGCATCTTTTGCACGGTCGAAAGCGTTTTTAATTTCAGATATTAAAGCATCGCCTTTTTTAACAGACTTGTCGCTTTTATCATCAGATTCGACATCGTTATCTTTTATATTTGTACTGATATCGATATCACTTTCACTAATTTTTTCATCTTTTCCGTCAGATTCTTTAGTAGAATCTTTGCCAAGCTTTTCGGCATTTTTAGCTCTTATGGCATCCTTATTTGCTTTAATACGATCAAGCAACGCCTGGGCGTGTTCTTCTGTTAGGCCATTTACTATTAATCCGCCTTCTACATTTTTTGAATCTTCGTATTCGGTACCGATTCGGTTCCATATTTTATCAAATATAGCTTGTTCGATATCTTTAGAGATAGTTTTGTCGTTTGAATCTTCAGCTTCAGCCCAGCCTTTAGTAAGTTCTTTAAGACTGCGGTCGCTGTAGGCTTTCGGTTCATTTGCACCATAATTGTCAATTTGAACATCATACTCACTCGTTGGACGAGAATTCAAGTAATCAACCATGTCCTGACCGGCTTTAGCTCGATCATGTACAGAACCAGCTTCATCTTCATGCATGAAGTCCTGATATATTTGTTTACTTATCTGCGCGTCTGCTTGTGCAGCTGCCATTGGATCGAAAGCTTGTGATTCACTCATTGAAATTATCCTTAATACTTATTATTTAATCTTTTTTAAATGTTTATGTTTTGTTTTATAACTTGCTTATATTATCAAATGTTTGACATTTTGTCAATACTTGCATTAGCACTATAAATAACAATGTGCTTAAGGTGTTATGGATGTTATGCTAGTAACATATCATGAAAATACTCGGAATAGAATCTAGCTGCGATGAAACCGCTGCTGCAGTCGTAGAAAACGGGAAAACACTGCTTAGCAATTCAGTCGCAAGTTCTATGGCTCTACATGCCGAATATGGAGGTGTCGTACCTGAAATAGCCGCTAGAAGCCATATTGAATCTATTATGCCAGTGATAAACCAAGCTCTAAAAGATGCTGAATGTTCTTGGGATAATATTGATGCGATAGCCGTGACTTACGGAGCAGGACTTAGTGGCAGCTTGTTAATTGGAGTAATGACTGCCCGGACATTATCGATTATAAAAAATAAACCGCTATATGCAATTAACCATGTCGAAGCTCACCTCTATGCCAACTTTTTAATCGAGACTTCCCTTCCCGGCTATAATATGCCAGTTAAACAGCCTGAATTTCCTCTGCTTGGTCTAATTGTCAGCGGCGGCCATAGTCAGCTTGTCTATTTTAAAAACCACTTCGATTATCAACTTCTTGGTCAGACACAGGACGATGCTATAGGTGAAGCTTTCGATAAAGTAGCCAAAATATTGGGGCTTGCCTACCCTGGTGGACCAAGTATCAGCAAAAAAGCAATTGATGGCGACAGCAAGAGATACAAATTGCCAAAATCAAAACTCAGCGGGAAATATGACTTTTCGTTTTCAGGATTAAAAACAGCTGTTCTAAGGCTTGCCCAAGCTGAAACAGGCAATAATTACCAGTTTCCGTCTTCTGGACTGTCAAAACTCCTTACAGAGACGCAGAAAGCCGATATTGCAGCCAGTTTTGAGCGAACAGCAATTGAAACTATCGTCGACAAGACTGTTACTGCATACAACGAGTATGGTCCAAAAAATGTTATTGTCGGAGGCGGTGTTGCCAGCAGCACTGAACTTAGAAAACAGTTGCAGAGCCGCCTTCCCTTAAAAGTAACTTATCCCGATCCAAAGCTTTGTACCGACAATGCCGCAATGACAGCAGCACTTGGCTGTTTTAAGGCTAGCCTAAAGCAAAAACCTGCAGATGCATACCGCTTAGACATTGCTCCTAATTTATCGATGTAGATGCGATTGGGAATAAGGTATTGCACCCCAGTTATTTATTTGTTATGCTTATAATCATAAAACAAAAACTATTGGAACTTCTACGGTAACCAACGTAGCCGCACATTGAACATAAAGCCAGTTAAAACGAAATTGCAGAGGGTTTAATGAGAACCTTGTGTTATTTTTGTTTTTTTCACATGAAACAAATTCCAAGGTGTAGAGATTTAATATCAGAGGTGTTATCATGGCTGATAGATTATGGATGAAACTGAGCCAATGAAATTATCAAAAGTTTACGAACCTGCCCTTTACGAAACAGATATCTATAGTCTCTGGGAGCAAAGTGGCGCTTTTAAGCCAGTAGATGGCATTAAAACTTACAGCTTGGTAATGCCTCCACCGAACGCTAACGCGCCATTACATAGCGGCCATGCGCTATTCGTAGCCTTAGAAGATATAGCAGCCAGGTATCACAGAATGAAAGGCGAGAAAACTTTATGGTTGCCTGGCGCTGATCATGCTGGTTTCGAAACTCAGGTTGTATATGAAAAACAATTAGCAAAAATTGGCAAAAGTAGATTCGATTTAAGCAGGGAAGAGCTATACGGTCAAATTTATGAATTCGTTGTAGGTAATCGCCAGACTTTTGAAGATCAGTTCAGGGCATTAGGAGCCAGCGTTGACTGGTCTAGGTTTACTTTTACGCTCGATCAAAAAATAATAGATTTAGCTTATAAAACTTTTAAAAATATGTGGGACGAAAAATTAATTTACAGGGGTGAAAGACTGGTAAATTACTGTACTTTCCATCGAACTGGATTTGCTGATATTGAAGTAGTTTATAGGGATTCAGTGACTCCGCTTTACTACATGAAATACGGGCCTTTTACAGTAGCGACTACCCGTCCGGAAACAAAATTTGGCGACACGGCAGTTGCAGTAAATCCAAGTGATGATAGGTACAAACAGTGGGTTGGCAAAGTAGTGACAGTTGAAGGTGTAAACGGACCTTTTGAACTACAGGTTATAGCCGACGAAATGGTCGACCCAGATTTTGGGACAGGAGTAGTTAAAATTACTCCGGCACATGATTTTAATGACTGGGAAGTATCTAAAAGGCACAATCTGCCGGCAAAGCGGGTTATTGATCATGACGGAACTCTAAATCATGAAGCTGGTAAATTTAGCGGCATGACGATTATGGAAGCTAGACAAGCAGTCGTCGATGCTATGAAACAAAAGAATCTGCTACTAAAAGTAGATACAAAATATAAAAACAGGGTAGGGCACTGTTATAAATGCGACACGGTGATTGAGCCAATGTTAATGGACCAGTGGTTCGTTAACATGGACCCGCTGTCAAAGCCCGCAATTAGAGCACTTAAAGATAAGAAGATTAAATTTTATCCTGATTCAAAACGACTGCAGCTAATAAAATATCTGGAAGGATTACGCGATTGGAATATTAGCCGTCAAATAGCTTGGGGGATACCGATTCCGGCTTTTCAGAATGTCGACGATAGCGACGACTGGATATTTGATACCAGGGTAGGGCAGGAAATAATCGAAATAGACGGCAAGACGTACCACCGCGACCCAGATGTGTTTGATACCTGGTTTTCAAGTGCCAGCTGGCCATATGCAACAATGGGATTCCCTGAAAATGATGATTTTAAAGAGTTCTATCCACTCAATCTCATGGAAACTGGCGGTGAAATATTATATCCGTGGGTAAGCCGCATGATTATGATGGGGCTTTACGTAACCAAAAAACTTCCGTTCGAAGCTGTCTATATTCATGGCTACGTACTAGCATCGGACGGTGCAAAAATGAGCAAGTCGCTTGGCAATGTCGTAAATCCAATGGAAGCTGTTAAAAAGTATGGTTCCGATGCTCTAAGGATGGGTATTATTGCCGGTCGAGTGCCAGCTGTTAACAGAGGTTATGATAATCGTAAAATAGAAGACGCTAGGAATTTTTGTAATAAACTGTGGAATGTTGCCAGGTTTATCGAAGACAAGCTGGAAGGTAATTTCAATTTAGCTGAAAAGCCGATGCCAAAAACGATCGCAGACGACTGGATTCTTACAATATTACAACAATCTAACAGAGAAGTTAGTCGACTTTTAGATGATTATCGCTATGCTGAAGCATACGATCATATTTATCATTTAGTCTGGGACGACTTAGCAGATTGGTATATAGAAGCTTCAAAAGCCGATATGAACCCTAGCGTACTTAGCTTCGCTCTCGAGACAATATTAAAATTAGCCCATCCGTTCGCTCCATTTCTAACCGAAACTATTTGGCAGACACTGACAGGGGAAGACGATTCCAGCATGTTAGTAAGCCAGCCGTGGCCAGAGATAAAAAATGACAAATACGACGGGTACAAAGTTTTTGAAGAAATAAAAGCGATTGTTGAAGAAATTAGATTTATCAGTGCGACAGTAAAATACCGCCAATTTAATCTCTACCATAGCGACGATCCATTTTTACTAGAAAACGGCGGTCTTATAAAGACATTATCGAAAGTTGCCAGTGTCGAGTCCGTTAAGTCCGGCTCGGGTTTGCACTTAACTGCAACAAATCATAATGGTTGGCTTGATCTAGATAAGAATGCTGCCACGGAATTTTTATCAAAGCTAAAACTGAAACATTCTGAGCAGGAAAAAGCTGTCGAACGCTTAAAGGCTAGGTTGGAAAATACCGCATATATAAATAACGCACCTAAAAGTGTTATAGATGAGACAAAGCAGCAGCTGAACCAAGCTGAAGAACTGCTACAAAAGACCGTATCTGAATATGATCGATTTGGCAGTGCTATTTAATCTTCTGGTTCAAGTGACTGACGGACACGTTCAACTGATTCATCTGGGCGGTAATCATCGAACCAGAGCACATGCCAGCCCATTTTTTCGGCTGCCATTAGATTTGCCCGTGAATCGTCAACTAATAATATTTCGGTCGGTTTAACTCCAGATTTATTCTGGGCAATTTCATAGACTTCCGGTTCGGGTTTAATTGCCCCTACTTTAGACGAATCGATAATCGTGGTATAGGCAACATTTGGAATTAGTTCTCTTGCCAGCATTGATTCTATAAAACCAGGCATAATATTACTTAATAATCCGACATAGTAGTTTTCGGAGGCCCAAGTGACGACTGATTGCATTTCAATAATAGGGTCAATCGCATCTAGGTAATAGCTTTGCCAGTCAACGTTTTCAACACCTATTTTCCTTGAAAATATTTTATTAAATTCATCCAAACTAAGTTCACCACGGCAAACAATGTCATTGTAATGCCAAAAAGTCGACTCGATAATATCGGCCGGTGCGCCTGTTTCATGGGCAAGTTTAGTGAATGCCCGGTGGAAAAACCTAACCAGACAACCATTTATATCAAAATAGACGAATCTGATCCCGCTTTTAGAGCGTTTTTTAGCGACTTTAGACTCAAAGCGGGGAACATCTCCCATTAAATCGCTTAAGCTCGAGTTTAGCGCCCCAGCGATGCTCTGAATAGTGAAGATTGATGGGGCTTTGATAGCCCCTCGTTCAATTTTTGCAAGTGTCGAGTAACTTAGGCCGGCTAATTGGCAGAGTTCCTGCTGCGTCAGTCCCGCTTTTTTGCGGGCATCTTGTAATCTTTGGCCTAAGCCCACCTCGTCCATTGACCATATGGTACCAATTTATGGGTACAATTCAAAGTAAAACTAGCACTAAATGGCTAGTCACAATTTATTTTATAAACATCCCAATCAGTGTAATTACTATAAGAAATACTACTCCGCCGCAGATTACTGCTACTATAACTGAGTTTTTGGTGTTATTTCCAGTTTGTTTCATAGCTTTTGAATACACCCAAACACCAAGACCTATGCCGATAATTAAGGCTATAAACGCATTAGAAAACATGAGCTAATCTTAACACGTCAAAACTTAAGTCTGTTTGCCATCTCAGCTAATTCAACTTGATTCGGTTCGACTGACATGTTGGCTACTGCGTGGTACTGTTCGATGTTGTCAAAAGGGAAGACATGGACATGGACATGAGGCACGTCAAGACCGACGACGTGGATCCCGACCCGCGACCTACCAACTACTTTTTTTATTCTTCGGGCTACTTTCCTGACTGTTCGCCAAAGTGCGTCGTAGTCTTCAAGCTCCAAATCCTGAAATTCATCAACTTGAGTTTTAGGCACGACTAGGACATGACCGGGTTGAATTGGGTGAATATCTAAAAAGGCTACTGTTTTATCGTCTTCATATATTTTGAAACTTGGAATCTCACCATTAATGATTTTGGTAAAGATACTGTCCTGCATATACTAACAAGTTTACACCCGGTAATCTGCCTTGCAAGCAACATAGTTGGGCGTACAATGTGCTCATGCATATCTTTCGAAAATTGGTACTTTGGTGCACCAGTGCCTTATTTCGGTTTCTGCTATTTAGCTCAGTATTAGTTACAACAATGGTATTAGTTTTCGGGACACCATCAACAATTAAAAAAGTTCTAAAAGAAAGTGATATTTATTCAACATTTGTAGACAATGTCCTAAAACAAACTCAGTCGTCGGTAAATCAGTCCAGCAATAATCTGCCGTTAACCGACCCGGTAATTCAAAAAGCTGCTAAAGATTCCTTTTCTCCGCAGTTTTTACAATCCAGCACCGAAAATGTAGTAGACGGTTTTTATCATTGGTTAACGGGCAAATCGAATCAACCGGACTTTAAGGTAGACTTATCTCTGCCTAAAGCAAAATTCGCGAATTCAGTCGGCGATTACGCTGTTGCTAGGCTAAATGTTTTGCCTGTATGTACAAAACAGCAGCTAGCGCTGCTTAATGCCGAGATTCAGCCATTTAGCATCCCCTGCAAACCAGCGAACATAAATGTCGCTGCACAGAAACAGCCGGTGGTAGATAGCTTAATAAATAGCAAAAGTTTTCTTAGTACCACCGTTTTTACAGTCAGTTCTATCCCTAAGAATAGTCAGGGCAGGGCTTTTTATCAACAATACAGCTATGTACCTCAAGTCTACAGCTGGTTAAATTTATCCCCCTATCTGTTATTCGTTATCATCGGTTTGCTTGGAATTTCTGTAATATTATTAAATGATTCTAAAAGGACCGGTGTTAAAAGAGTGGGGTTTGCATTTGCTAGTACAGGCATTTTTCTTACCGCCAGTAGTCTCGTAGCAATTTGGATTTTTAAAAATGCATCGAAACCAAATGGGAATATTTCAAGATCGCTAAACACTAACGGATTTAACTCAACTCTGACTCACATTCTTGATTCTATTACCCAGATTATTAACGGCTACATAATTAAATTTGGCTTGGCATATACGATTATTGGAGGTTTAATGCTTCTAGTCCTACTACTTACTAGAAAACCAAAAGAGCCAGCACCCTTGGAAAGTCAAATTAATACTCAACCGCCGGTGCAGACTTAAACTTGAAACTACTTCCTTTAAGTAGAAACTTTTATTGCTCCAACGTACCATTTGCGGTCGACTTCAACCATTTTCATAATGACTTTCTTTGATGGAGTTTTACCATCTGTAACCAAAAAATTAGAAACGTATGCCAGCCGTCCGTCGGTACCGATCACACTATCGGTTGTGACGACCGATTTTCTGTAATTTGGGAATTCTTTTTGTAGACTATTATCGAATGCGCTCTCTGTAATATTTTGCTGGAAACTTGGGGAGAGTAGGGAATAAGCTATATGGTTTTGTCCAGTCATAATGGCATTAGTGAAACTTTTAGCAACTGGTTTTGATCTGATATTCATTAAATCACCAAACTTAAAAGACACTACGGTTGCGACTAAAACTAGTACAACAATAGGTATTGCTATTAATAATTTTTTCTTCATTTTTAACTCCTACCGAACATTAGTCTGTACATTTCCGTCAATTGTTACGTACTGAATATTACCAATCGTCGCACCGTCAGGGTTATGAAACCACCAGTTAATATACTTGTCAGTACTATTCCACGAAAAATACCAGCATTTTACAGAAGTCCCTGGTGGAATTTTCTCGTCTGCAATCACTTTTTCTCCACTATTAAACCAGTCTTCCCAATGGCCCGAAACTGATGCATCAACTGATAGGTAATTAGTGTGGTCGAGAAATACGCATAAATTATAATTTCCGTCTTTAAGATGGTTTGATCCTTGGACTACTAAATTATAACTAGTAGAAGGGATATCAGAGTTAAGACCAAATGATCCGGCTGCGAAGCTGTTAGCTAATTTATTAGTATTTAGCCCATTGTTAGCTTTTCCACCAGGTCCACCACCGTGTAGCGCACAAACATACTGGTCCTGCTTTGATAACCGCTGCCAGTTTGCATTGCAGGCAAATAAAGTCTGATTGCCAACTTGACCGTCAACTGATACTCCAATATCTTTTTGAAGTTGCGATACTGCACCGGATGAAACGGGTATAACTGCTGCACCAACGGTGTTTCCACCACCAGATCTTTGAACAGGATACGGGCAAAATGCACCCAATATACTTGAGCATGTTTGTCTAGTTAAGGGACCTAGTACTCCGTCAACAGTTAGTTTAGGATTTGCTCCACGACTATTTAAACACTCCTGGAGAACCGTAATATTATTCTGTAGATCAGCCGAGCATGGGTTTGCCGCAACAGCTGCAACCGTAATTGAACTGCCTATCTGAATACTTGGTGCCGGTGTAGTTATCGGTTGAGGGGTAATTACAGTTGTCAGGGTTGGCGTAGAAGCAGGCAGCGGCGTCGTAGTAACGACAGAGCCTTTAAATAAAGCGTTGCCGTATGCGAATATTCCACCGTCCTGACCCAGCTCCCAATAGCCACCGCTATCAGATGTCGAAGCAATTGAAATTATTGGTCCAGCTAACTGTCCAGCGGTGTTAGCACCGCCACGGTATGTTCCGCCCAACCCGTAGGTTGCACCGTTATTTGCAGCTACAATATATCCGTTTTTATTATCAACTGTAATTGAAGTTGCTCTTTGCCCACCAGCATAATTTATCGGTACATTCCCATGATAAGGTGCGTCCCCGTAACCGTAGGTTGCACCGTTTTCGGCCAGCAGTATTAATCCCTTACCCGACACAGTTCTGGCGGCGCTTACGATTCCGTTAACTGGTAATCCTGGTAAAGCATTTAAAGGATTAGTATTGAATCTCTTGTAGCTGGCGTTTATTCCTGCCCAATAAGTTGTTGCAGCGTCGCCAAAAGGCGAAATACTTCCCAGCTTAGTTATTACCCAATACCCATTTCCACTTGGGGTGCCTACTATAGCTCTGTAGTACCCAGAAGTTGCCGTTTTTGTCGGGCCACTCAGATACTTAGCATTTCCAAAAGAGAAAATCCCACCATCACCACCTAACATCCAATATCCGTCGTGTTGTGGCCGTGCGGTCGATGAAGTAATTCTCTGTACTAAAGGCTTACCTGCCATTGATCCGAAAAATTTGATATTAGTTCCCATAGAAAATACGCCGCCATCACTGGCCACTATCCAGTAGTCAGATGTACTTCCAGCCGGTAAAACGCTGACGGCGTAGGTGCCCGGATTTATAGGTATTCGGTTAGTAGCAGCTTTTGAAAATAATAAGTAAACACCTCCTAAAACGGCAAAGATTATCATAACTGTTATTGCCATTAACGGTCTGCTGTTAATAATATTTCGAAGCAGCTTTTCTAGTCTGTTCGATTTTTTTGTGGATTTACGCTTTTTAGATGATGTTTTTGACGGCACTAGGTAGACCTTTCAATAATGCTTTAGCATAATTAAATACCAAATAATAACTAAAGTAAAACTATTAACTGTTATGGTTAGAATAATCAGTGCATAAGATCCGATATTTACTTAAGGTGGGCGTTGTACACTTAATATATTTAAGCGGAAACGTATCTTGTGATTCAGCTTCGTAATGACATATCAGAGTTCGAATAAGGGACATAAAGTATTGATTGGCGGAGAGGGAGGGATTCGAACCCTCGATGAAGATTAATCCATACTGCATTTCGAGTGCAGCGCACTAGACCAACTATGCGACCTCTCCTTATAGGAGTTATTTTAGCAGGCTAATTAAAAATGTGTGACTCGCGTATTATGTACTCTATTTTTATTGATCTGTTAAATGCCATTGTAATATGTTAGGATTACCCCTGTTGTATATGCACCCGTAGCTCAGCTGGATAGAGCGTTGGCTTGCGGAGCCAAAGGTCGTAGGTTCGAATCCTGTCGGGTGCACCATCTTAAAGTCACGTTTATTAAGAAATCAGCTTTTTTGCTCTTCCATTGCCTTGGCGTACAAGTTTTTTATCAAAAGTCCAGACAGGTAAAACTTTTTGTTTGTTAGCATACTTAATCAAGCAACGATCTTAGAGTGAAAACGATGAATGTTCAACATCATCAATTATGGCTATCTGAAATTATAATTTATAACAGTTAAAAACGTATTTTTCGCATTGCTCGGTCTAACAGGTCGCGTTTATGCTCTTCGTAAGGTAAATAATTACTTAGTAAATCTATAATACGGTCATCGTCGGAAGGAGAATAACATAAGTTTACCTGAGGCATAAATCTTTTAAGTGGCAATAGTACGGCTGAAAATATTTCGCCTTCTTCTGTCGCAGAAAATGACTTGAACTCTTCAAATTGGAATAATTTTTGCCCTATAGTAACTCCGTCTTCACCAATTGAATAATCAAGAACTCGTGGTTTTCTGGAAGCAAAGACTCCAAAAGCAACTCCAATTAAGACAACCATTGCAGTTGATATAAAGTCTTTCGTCAGAAAAAAAACTGCAATTGAGCTAACTACTGTTAATAAGGCTAATATCATAAACCAAGACGAAGATTTATGATGAGAAACGTATTCCGGTGATTCCCAAGAAAACAGATTGTCTGAATTTTCTTCATCATTATTTAAATTATTAGTCTGAGTAGGAACGTCATTTTGGATAGACTGGTCAGACGAATTAATCTGACTAACTGGTTGTGCTTCGACAGTTTGCGTAGTATCAGAAGGAGTATAGACTACACCAACTTGAGGATTTTCCGGTTTAGTTTCCTCATTATGTTGCTCAGGCTGCATAAGCGTATTGTATCAGTCGATCTCATATAAATACAAAAGCACTGATAGTATCAGTGCTTGAAATCTGGCGGAGAGGGAGGGATTCGAACCCTCGCGGGAACTCGCGCCCCCCTAATGATTTAGCAAACCATCCCCTTCAGCCACTTGGGTACCTCTCCGCATTACACTATTGTATAGCCCTCGAGGGCTTGGCGG
>JBBQQG010000002.1:0-70526 GCA_038216175.1 Saccharimonadales bacterium (SeqCode) | reverse complement strand
CAGAAGCTATATTCAGAGTTGGATTGAAAATGAACAAAACAGAGCGGCGATCCTGGTATCAGACTACATTTCCCGCATTACTAAAGTATCATCAGTGGTTATATAATGAACGAGATCCTCACAAAGAAGGTTTAGTATTACAAATACACCCTTGGGAGACTGGATTAGACAACACACCGCCTTGGATGCACGAGATGCATGAGCATCAAATGCCATTTTGGGTAACGATTATTGAACGATTGCATATTGCTCCTTTAGTCACTCTTTTCAGAAGAGATACCCATAGAATCCCAGCCGAACAAAGATTAAATACGATTGAAGCTCTTGTATTATTTAGCGCACAGCGCAGACTAAGACGGAAATTTTATGATATAGATAAAATACTCGGCCATCCATTGTTCGCTATTGAGGATTTAACTTTTAATTGTATCTTTATTAGGGCAAACCAGATCTTACAAGACATTGCCAAATTTATAAACAAAGACTTGCCTCAAGATTTTATAGATGACATAAAAAGAACTGAAAAAGTTTTGGAACAATTATGGGATCCGTATACAAATCAATATTACTCCAGGAATTTTACTTCTCATAAATTGCTCAAAGAACCTTCGATAGCAACATTATTACCGCTCTATTCCGGTGTAATTACGAAAGAACGCGCCAGTCAGCTTGTTAAATTACTTGAGAACAAAAATTTATTTGGACCTAGCTTCCCGGTCCCATCAGTTCCACTAAACTCAAACTGGTATAATCCGATCGGTTATTGGCAAGGACCTTCATGGGTAAATACCAACTGGCTAATTATAGATGGACTTAAAAGATACGGATTTATCGATCATGCCCAAGCTTTAACAGAATCAACTATTGAAATGGTTCAAAAATCTGGATTCTTTGAATATTTTAATCCTGTCACTGGATCACCAGCTGGTGCTAATAATTTTAGCTGGACTGCATCTTTAGTTGTAGACTTATTGTCAAACTAATGGCTAAAAGTCGTCAATGTCATGAGGTTTATCTAGGATTAATGGCTCATCTCCTAATTTTGTGTTGCTGATTTTGACAACATCTTTGTCAACCCGACCTAATTCTTTTTGAGTATTATTAAAATGCCCGACTGTAGCGCTTAAACTGTTCCCCAATCTTTTAAAATAGCCGTCAACATTATGCAAATGTTTACCAAGCTGCTCGACGTTATTGCGAATTAGCTCGGTATCTTTTTGTATTTCCAGGCTTTTAAGCCCCTGAGAGACTATTTGTAGCATTGCACTAAGAGTACTTGGACCAACTACTGTTACCCTTTTATCAACAGCAGCGTACTGCATTAAATCCCGACCATTTACACCTGTTTCGCCTACTTTATTAGCTAATAAATCATAATAAATAGCTTCACTTGGAATAAACATTAATGCTTGTTCTAATGTCCCTTTTTTAGGTAAAATATACTTTGATGTCTCATCAATCCGACGTTTCAAATCTTCTTTAAAAGCTTTTTCTAATATTGGTCTTTCCTGAATCGGTGCCTCCACTAAACGATTGTAGTTCTCAAGGCTAAATTTACTGTCGATAGGAAGCAGCTTTCCGTCCAGTTTTATTACAGCGTCAACAATCATTCCTTCGCCTAGTTTATATTGAAGTTCATAAGTTCCAACCGGTAGCAAGTTTTGCAATATTTGTTCCAAATAAAATTCACCCAAAACCCCTCTCTGTTTTGGATTTGCAAGTACATTTTGTAACCCCTTTAATTCAGCTGCAATGTCGCCAACTTGTTGGTTCGTTTTTTCTAGCTGAGTTAATTTTTGAGTCACATCTTTAATAATTTCGGCGCTACTTTGAAATTGTTTTATCATCTGCGCATTACTCTTATCTAAGCGGTCGTTTATTTGCAAATGGAGCCCTTCTTTGAGCTGCATGACACTATCTGTTAAAGTAGTCAGATCCTGCTTCAACATCAAGGCACTGCCGCTATCTCTTGCCGTACTATTATTTTTTAATACTAAAAAAATTAAAGCTGCATTTATCAACCCCAATATTATTACCGCTATAAGCATGATCTAATTGTAGCAATATAATGAATGTTACATAAATCTTGTGACTGCAAAAATGAATCCTACTCCCAATACAGTCATTATAATAGTTTCATAAGATGAGTGTTCGGAGTGAGCTTCGGGCAATATTTCACTAGCTCCAATGTATAGTAAAAATCCTGCAAAAAATCCTAAGTATATGATCAAACCTTTACTTGGAATATGAAAAATCAAAGTAGAAAGTACTCCTAATACTGGTGCAAATGCATCCAATAATAGTAAGCTTATAGATCTTTTTCGATTATTTTTATGTAAAATCATTAACCCAATTGTATTCAGGCCATCGGAAAAATCATGAGCTATAACTGCTATAGCAACCGCAATACCGACTCTGTTATCTACTTGAAAACCCAGCCCGATGCCGACTCCATCTAGAAAACTATGGCCCGACAATGCAAGTGCTGATGCAATACCAACTTTAGGATGATAGTGCTTGCCGTAATCGCCTTCTTGGCTATTATGTATTAGTATACTTTTTTCAACTATATGAAAAATAAGAAAACCCAATACTAATGCGACCATCGGAACTGTTGCGCCGGTATGACTTTTATTTAGAGAATTGAATATCTCTGGCAGAATATCAAAAGCTACTACACCCAGTAAAACGCCTGCTGTATATCCGAGTATTCGATGTAATCTGTCTTTAAATCTTATTGCAAATAAACCACCTAAAAAAGTTGAAATAAATGCCGATATAGAAAATAAAAACGCTATCATATACTAAAAATAATTCTTATATATATAATACGCTATTTTGAAATTAAAAGATCCCGAGTATTCCTCGGGATCAGTGGAAGTCTCTCTCTTCCAGTATTAGCTTATGCTTTAAAATTAATTAATTCAAGCATTTTTTATATTTTAACTAAACTTTCGAAGCGTCCTTTCCAAATGCAGTTTTAAGCACTGTTCTGGCTGAATCTGCTGAATTCTGGAATGTTTGGTCTGCTGTTTTATTCGACGCAATTCTAGATGTGTTAAGAGTATCGATTTGAGCTTCGATTTTAGTATCAGACTGACGACTTGTTTTAAATGCTTCACGTGCAGATTTTATGCTCGCTACAAACACCTGCCTAACAGAGGCACTGGCTGTCCCAGCTGCACAACTTGCTTTAGCAGTACTTATAGAACTGGCTACACTTGTGCGCAGTGCAGAAACTTGACCGTCGATTACCTGTCTACTAGTCGATAACAAACTATCGACGCCGTTAAAAAATACCTCCCTGTTAGCATCGTGTGCTGATCGTCTCGTTGCTACTGCAGATTTTATAGCAGTTTCGTAAGTTTGGATTGCTGTTTTCTCGGTATCAGTTGCAGCCTTTACTTCTAGTTTGCTGAATTGTTCGCTTCTTTGACTGTCCCATTTGGCTCGGTCAGCTGTAACTGTATCAATCCATTTTGAGCGGTGTGTCGACATATCTTGATCACGTTTCGTGCGTGCGTCTATTAACTTAGCATTACTAGCACTAATTTGGGCATCAATTTTAGTGCCAATTGAATCTGTATTTTTACAAAATCCTGCCTCCGTGGTACTTGTCTGTGCTGCCGCCGATATCGGAACTGCTACCATCACTGTTGCTAGTCCAAGTGTAACGACCAGACTAGAGTTAATCAAACTAATAAGACGATTCATTGAAACTATCTCCTATATTATTTTGAGCTGTGCTTGTAGATAATGCACTACTCTTATAACCGTTTACTGAAGAAGAGTCTGAAGATTCTTCATCTTTTAATTCCTGCGATGTAACCTGATTAACACCCGTCGTAGTACCAACTTGCTTGGGATCGATAGCTGGAGTACTACTAACTTGTTGGCTTGATTGTGATATATTTGCTGCCGGTTTTACTGTTTTTCTCTGTGTAAATACCCAATACCCTGCGCCACCTATTATGCCGATTACTACTAATATTAAAAAAGTCTCAACAACCGAGAACCCGTCATAGCTGTCAATTTTATAACGTATTTTCATACATTCCCTTCGTATCTTATGAATATTTATAATCGATTATGCTTTTTAATTATACATTATCTTTCATTTTTTAAATTTTTTATTTGCAAGCGGTAAAAATATTAAAAATAATGAAGTTATTATGTAGCCAAGAGATGCGCCTCCTAATATATCTAACGGTGCATGGACACCAAGATAAATTCTGGAAACAGCAACTAGGACAGCCCAAATAATCAACAACACTTTGAATTTATCTGGTAGGAAATTTGCAAATAATAAGCCTAAAGCAACTACTAGTGTTGTATGACCTGACGGAAAACCATTACCAGTTATAAACATTTCTCTAGTATGGACATTTGCAAGTATTTTAAATGGTCTAGGTCGTCCGATAATTATTTTAATAATTTCAGAACTAGAATAACTTATAAGTGAAATAACTATGGTTAAAAAAGCTAATTTAATTCTTGTTTTCGCGAAAAAATATACAGTCAACAATACGACCATCCAACTGCTGCCGGTAAATGTTATTATCAGCATTATGTTTTTTAACCATGCCGGCCAATCATATATAAACCTAAAAACTGTTTCTTCTAGGGTAGAAATTTTATGATTACTGGCAATAAAAGCAGTCAATAAAAGTAAACCTGCTGCTATTAAAATTTTGATATGTTTTTTGTTAAATTTCATATTTATAATTTAGTTAATATTAAAGCGGCAACATCTTTAGGTTCTGAAAAAGTTAAATATTTATAATTGTCAATTAAAGATACGCTCAGCCAATACTGATTATTTAATACATCAATCGTATTTGTTAAGGGCGTCCAAAAAGCTTTCTGGCCAATACCCAATATTACTTGAGGATTAGTACCTTCAGCTTTCTCAAACGCACTGTGAGAGTAACTTGAAGTAGAATCAAGCAGCTTTATTAAAATCTTTTTACCGTTCTGATCATTAATATATGTGCAGCTTGTTTGTGCATAATCACTATTTAATACATTTGATAGTGGTTTTGTATCTAATTCAGTCTGTTGCCCGATAAACTGCTTGGCGTCTGCAAGAGTAAAAACATCGCAGGCTTTTTTATATATACGTGGTTGAAGATTCGAAACATCTGTATTTACTATGTGAACGGAAGCACTAGTACGTGCAAAAAGATTAAACAATATAAATGTAGCTACTAATACAATTAATAATAAAAGTATAGATATTAATTTTCTCATTGGGGTTAAGCTTAATTATACTTCATCTGATAAGTAAAATTGATTAAGCTAACTAGTTATCAAATCTTTTTCCCGGAAAATGAATAAACCTTACTATTAAACCGTCTAATAATAGGTGACTAAAATATCCACTAAAAGCTGCACCATATATAATTATTGCTGTAGCAAGAATCATTGGCCGGTATAAATAAGATACTATTACAATCGGTAATGGAACTAAAAACATTGCTAATTTACTATGTGTCCATCCCCTGTGTTTACCGATGATCGGTGTCATGGCAAGAAGTCCAAGATACGCGGCAGCTTCTATGTTTTTTCTCCAAATTAGCAATACATCAATAACAAAAGCTAGCCCGTAAAATATATTTTGACCCTTGGAATTGGTATCAATATCCGGCCATAATCCAAATAAAATTGCTACGACATATAGTCCAACTACTAATTCCCAGTTACTAAATAAGCCTCCAGTTTTTCCTAAAAGATTACCTGGGACTATTTTGGCACCTAAAACATAAGCAGTATTAACTGTTATTGCACCTGCTATGTGCCCTTTATATCCTGACATAGCATAAGCGTACTTTTCGAATCCAATATTTGCAAGTATTATAAATCAGGTTTGTTGATTTTTCAGTTGCTCTGTTAAATAAACAAATGAGCCGTTCGTCCATCCAAAACCAGATTGATTAGGATAAACACCCTGCAGGGGCTCTTTCTTTACATTTACAACATTGTACTTTTCTAAAAATACTCCGTTTTTCTCAAACCATCTTATGTTCGTCGATAACCATTTTTTGGCTATCCGGTCGGCTTCCTCTTTATAACCATATAACCTTAAACCATCTATAACAACTACGTGAAGAGGGGCCCATCCGTTTGGGAATGCCCATTGTGTTTTTAACGATCCAAATATTGTTGTATCGATTAAAGGTCTGGATGTTGTGCTAAGACCGCCGCTGTGTTCAAATTTATTCAAATTACTGACCATTCTTTCGGCTTGTTGTTCGCTAACCATTCCGACCCACATAGGGAAAAATCCAGCCAGCGACCAAGTATTTCCAAGTACTTTTCTTTGGTAGTTATAGTCAAAGAAGAATCCTCGTAATTTACCCCACATCAGTTCATCCATTACCGAACGTCGATCAGATGCTAATTTTCTCCATTTGTTAGCTGAATTTTTGTCATTGAATATTTCACTTGCTTTTGCAAAATCCATTTCATACTTAAATAGCAACGCATTTAAATCAACCGGTAAAAAATCTAAGCACTTTCTTTCAAATCTTGGTGTCATATCCCAGCCACTTTCAGCCTCAGCTAAATCATGGAGTACATTAATGTCATAATACCTGCTTAGACCTTTGTGGACTTGATGCCAGAGAGGATGCTGACTTGACATCCAAACACGCCTGTATTCTTGCTCTGCTATGGCTATGTGTTTTTTCAACCACGCTTCACTTTTATTAAACGAATTATAAACTAAAAAAATAATACTTGTCAGTAGCGGTGGCTGAGAGCGTCCAGTAAAATACATCCTACTAGCATTTGGGATTACACCAAAACGTTCAAAAAGAATAAGCAAATTTTCAAGCATGCCGGATACAAGAGCTTCATCTTTTTCGGAAGTAAGCCCAATCGCTACAAAATACGTATCCCAATAATATTGTTCTGCTAAAGCATAATGTTCATGTGTATCGTCAGAAGGAATTAAATAAGGATTAGGTAATCCTATTAAAGAACCATCATCATGCGTATTTTCTCTACGTAACCGCGGCCAATAATTAGCAATGTAGTTTAATGCCTTCTCATCTGCAATTTCTTTAACAGATTTAGTTAATCTAATTCTAGGTGCTTTCATCTCAACCTATTTTAACTAATCATTAACTACAAAGACATCAAGATTTATATTTTGTATCAATAAAACTATCAAAAAACTCTAAATAACAAAACAGGCCTCTTGCGAGACCTGCTTAGTTCACTCTGGTTCTATTGCTAGAACTTTTGCTAATCACCTCACGATGACTACCAACAAATATAGTCTCCATATAATTACTTGTCAATTATATTCTTTTATTTTTTAATATGCTTGTGTTTTAAAACTGTGGATAACCCAAAAATGTTTTACTTTCACTTCATTTTATTTCTTCGGTGCCTTACCCCTGCCACTAGCCCAGTTATTGCCATACCTACTGTAATAATCGCAGCTACTTTTAGCCCGGCTGGTGCTTCTTGTGTGTAATGTACGCCTTTGGCATAAATCCAACCCGGTGTTAATTTATGCCCATGTTCATCTTCGTTACTGTATGTAAGTTCATCAATTGATGATACTAATTTATCACCTTTTAGCGTATCGAAATTTACATCAATTGGGTCGTTAGATAATTCCCGGATGGCATTTCTCTGCTGTTCGGGATAGTTTAGAATATTCTGTCTGAATTCATCGGCAAATGATAATGCTGGATCAAATTTAGATTCATCTCTTTCGTAATCTTTCGGGTTGCCCATAGTATCTATTCTAATATTATTGAATAGTAATAACTAACTATTTGAGCCGTTTTCTTTTATTTGGGTCTAACTCGCGTTTTCTGAGACGAAGACTTTTTGGTGTAACTTCTAACAGTTCGTCTTTTTCAATAAAATCTAAACATTCTTCCAAACTAAAAATAGTCGGAGGAGTTAGTTGGACAACACCATCGCTGCTAGATGATCTCATATTAGTAAGATGTTTAGCCTTGCAAACATTTATTTCCATATCTTCACTTCGACTATTTAAGCCTACTATTTGTCCGGCATAAACTTTTTCGGCTGGACCGATAAATGTAGTACCTCTTGCTTCCGCGTTCTGAAGAGCATAAGGTGTGGTAATTCCTGCCTCAAATGCAATTAAAACTCCATTTCTAAGCTGTTGCAAACTTTGACCTAATGGTTTATAACCTGACATCAGGCTGTTCATAATTACTGTACCTTTAGTTTTAGTCATTAATATATTTCTTAGTCCCAGCAATGCGCGAGTAGGAAGTTCATAAACTAGTTTGGTAACGCCTTTGGGACTAACAAATTGTTCTGTTAAAATCGCACGTCTTTGACCGAGTTCCATTTGTATAGTTCCGACATGCTCAGCCGGAACCTCAATTAGCAGCTCTTCTATTGGTTCCAGTGTCTGACTATTTTCTTCAATTGTTATTACTTGTGGACGACCAACTTCAAATTCAAATCCTTCTCGTCTTAACGTCTCTATAAGAACGCTTAAGTGAAGTTCGCCTCTACCGCTAACTAAAAATCCGATTCCATCTTCATTTACCCTTAATCCAACATTTGTTTCAAGTTCTTTATTAAGTCTTTCACCTATCTGGCGGCTAGTAGTAAATTCGCCCTCAATTCCTTTTTGTGGGCTGGTATTAGGACCTAAATAAATTTTTAGTGTTGGAGCTTCGACTTCTAGTACCGGCAACGCCTCAGGCTGATCAATATCAGCAACAGTCTCACCAATCTGGATATCCGATAAGCCTGTTAGTTGAACAATATCACCAGCAACCCCACTATCTACTTCGAATTTTCCAACTCCGTGACTCATGAGTACGTTGTCGACTTTTGATTTAATGATTGTGCCGTCTTTTTTGCAGATACTTACTGAATCCCCTGATTTAATTTTTCCCCTAGTTATTCTTCCAATAGCATACTTTCCTTTAAAATTATCCCAAGCAAGGGCTGTGATTAACATTTGAAATGGTTTATCAAGTTCAATACTTGGAGGAGGAATATGCTCTACAATAGCTTTAAAAAGCTCGTCTAAAGTTCCAGGTTCATCAATACTCGAGGGTGGATTCTTCCAGGCTTTGCCTGATCTCCCGACAGCATAGTAGGTCGGATAATGTAGCTGATCTTCATGAACAGCAAGTTCTAAGAATAGATCAGCTAGTTCATCTTCTACCTCCGTCAAACGTTTTCCATCTTTGTCTATTTTATTTATGATAACTATCGGTTTTAGACCAGCTCCTAGTGCTTTAGATAAAACAAATTTTGTTTGTGGCATAGGACCTTCTTGTGCATCGACTATCAATAGACAACCATCTGCCATATTTAGTGTTCGCTCGACTTCGCCACTAAAATCTGCATGACCGGGCGTATCAATGATGTTAATACGATAGTCGTTATATTGAACAGCGGTGATCTTGGCAGTTATAGTTATCCCTCGTTCACGTTCTTGATCACCGCTATCCATTATCAGATCCTGGTGCATTTCTGCTTGATTATCTCGAAATGTTTTTGACTGCTTTAAAAGACCATCTACCAGAGTGGTCTTGCCATGATCAACATGGGCAATAATCGCAATATTACGAATTTTATTCGGATCTTGTAATTTAGTCATAAAAATAAGAGCCTTTCCTAAGCTCCCTTCTCTGTAATTATACCATAAAGATTATAAAAAGTGTAGCAAGTTATATAGCATTTATTCACACTTATTTCTGTTGCAACAGTTTATAATATTATCATGGATAATCGCCCGCTTGCAGAGAGAATGAGACCGAAAAACCTTAAAGATGTATTAGGTCAGAATCATCTGATAGCAAAAGGAAAAATTATTTATGAAATTATATCAAAAAATCAGCCTACAAGTTTAATAATATGGGGCCCTCCTGGTAGCGGTAAGACCACTATAGCGCGGATTATTGCAGAAGAAACTGATTCGCTTTTCGTCGAACTTAGCGCTGTTATAGCTGGCAAAGCTGACATAATAAAAGTTATTGAAAATGCTAAAATAAATAAACGCCTAGGTCAGACAACAATACTTTTTATTGATGAAATACACAGATTTAATAAAGCTCAGCAAGACGCATTTTTGCCTTATGTCGAAGATGGAACAATAGTACTAATCGGTGCGACTACCGAGAATCCTAGTTTCGAAATAATAAATCCACTGCTTAGTCGAAGCCGAGTGCTTGTTTTAGACCCGCTATCTAAAAAAGATATTGTAAAAATTATCAAAAAAACAGCAAAAAAAGAAAACGTTGATGTTACAAGCCTTCCTTCTACATCAATAAACCTTATTGCTGAACTTTCTAGTGGCGATGCACGTGTAGCATTAGGGATACTGGAGCTGGCTTTAAAGTTGACAGATAAATTGATATCTAATGAAATAATAAATAACGCTGCACAGAAAAGCATACCTTCATATGATAAAAAAGGTGAATACCACTTCAACGTTATAAGTGCATTTATTAAAAGCATGCGCGGAAGTGATGCCAATGCAACAATTTATTACTTAGAACGCATGCTTAAAGCAGGTGAAGATCCTAAGTTTATTGCACGTCGAATGGTTATCTTTGCAAGTGAAGATATTGGTTTATCCGCGCCGGCAGCACTAAATTTAGCAGTATCTACTTTTTTAGCTGTTGAGCGAATAGGTATGCCTGAGTGTCGTTACAATCTTTACCACTGCGCAGTTGTACTAGCAAAATGTCAAAAATCTCGAGAAGTAGCCGAATTAATTGAGAAACTAGCTAAGGTCGATTCGAAGTACTTTGATTTACCAGTTCCACTACATTTAAGAAATGCGCCTACGCAGTTAATGAAAGATTTGGGCTATCAATCGGGTACTAAATGGCAGGCTAATTTTAAACATCCAAAAGGTTTTCTTCCAGATGCCATCAACAATTTAGATTTTTTTACTAATTAAAGACATTTGTTTATAAATGATACAATAAACAGATAAGGAGGGTTCCTATGCTAGTTACTTTGCAACAAAAAATTAATACTTTATACCTGGTTACTAAAGGCAAGAATGTAGTACGAGTTTATATATCAGTGGCTATATTTTTTATAATACTATTTTTATTTGGAATATTTAGATTATCTGCGTGGGGTGAACTGATCCCCTGGCATCATGGGATTCAACACGTAATAATATTAATTTCAGGCATCGGTATTGGATCATCAACAGTTCTGATTATGAAGAGTAAAAGTGCCAATAATGAATGTTAAATTAACTTCTGACCATATCAAAATATCGGCAAACGCTAAAGCGATTATTAAAGGCCCAGAAATTACCGGTGCCGCAATTTTTACGGAATATGACATTGACGGATGGAAATACGTACATATTAGAGTTACTGTATCCGGAAATCAAAAGACAATAAAAGAAGGTAAGCATGCCCTACATATTCATGAAAAAGGCGACTGTGAATGCGATGGCTTCAAATGTGCTGGCGGACATTTTGACCCAGGAGTAAGTGGCAATAGTGACCCAGATGCTAATCACGGTTATCACGCCGGTGACTTGCCTAATATTTATATCGACCGATCAGGAAAAGGAGAACTTGAAACTATTACGACCCGTATAACCTTATCTGATGGTCCAGTGTCAATTTTGCAGCCTGAAGAAGGCACATCTATTATGATTCATGCCAATGAAGATCCATACCGTCCGGGTGAATCAGGTTCAGGATATAGCGGTGGTCCGCGTTTAGCATGCGGAAAAATAACAAGGTCTTAATTAGCGATTACTTGCTCCCATGGAAGTTGTGGTTTGCCAAAATGACCGTAAGCGGTTGTTTGACTATAAATAGGTCTTTTTAGATCTAGTTTTTTAATTATTCCATTCACTGAAGTATCTATTAATTTATGGCTGAATACTTCTAATTCCTTTTCGTCAACGTTCGTAGTTCCGAACGTGTCGATTGTTTGCATTAATGGATATGGTTTGCCAATAACATACGCTAGGCCGATTTCGCAACGTTCGGCTAATCCTGCTGCTACAATATTTTTTGCGATAAATCTGGCAGCGTAGGCACCCGACCTGTCTACTTTACTCGGGTCTTTTCCACTAAAAGCACCACCGCCAACTCGCGCATAACCGCCGTAGCCATCTACAACAATTTTGCGTCCGGTTAAACCAGCATCACTCTGCGGTCCCGGGATATACCAGGCACCAGTTCCATTTACAATAATGTCATCTGACTCAGGAAGATTTAACTCAAATTCATTAACAATAGGCGTAATTACTTGTTCAAGTATTGCTTGTTTGACTGCGTCTTCATTAACTTCTTCGCTATGTGCCACCGCAATCACAATTTTAGCGATTCTCGATGGTTTTAAATTTTCGTACTCTATTGTAACTTGTGCTTTACCATCTGGTCTTAACCACTCGATTTCTTTTTTTTCTCTGACTAAATCGATTTTTCTAGTAAGTGAATGAGCTAAGCTAATCGGCAGAGGCATCAAATCTTTTGTATCTTTGCAAGCAAATCCAAACATCATTCCTTGATCGCCGGCACCTTCAACATCTACACCTTGAGAAATTTCAGGAGACTGCTCATGGATGTAATTTTGAAATATCGATTTATTAGAAAATCCCCATTCTGGATTTGTATAACCTAAATCTATAATTTTATTTCTTACGACAGATTCATAATTAACTATCGCACTGGTTTTAATTTCACCAAATAGGCATATTTGGTTTGCGCCGGCTACAGTTTCAATTCCGGTCCTTCCTTCAGGATCTTGTTTAAGAATTTCGTCTAATAACGCGTCACTTACTGAGTCGCATAGTTTATCAGGATGTCCTGCACAAACCGACTCACTACTAAATAAAGTTTTTGACATAAAAAATCCTTTCTTGTCATGGTTCAGAAAGGATGAAACGAATATTCGTCATAACATCTTCCCTGCATCATGGCGGGCTAGATGGAGCACCTTATATTAAATACAGGTTGCTGGCAGGTCATAAAGCTAGATCTCTCGCTGCACTCTTTATATTTTACGTTGTTAAAGCGTTATCAATTATAACATAGTTGAAATACTACAATTTATTTTGCTCTAGGTTTTCTTGTTCATGCTCGTTGTTAATTATCTTTGGGCTAATAGCATGTTCTAAGAAAAGTATGTCATTAATTAAAAGTATTACGATGATCAAAATCATTACAGTCATTACAACCAAAGATTTAATCAGAGTGGAATGTTGCAATGCATCTGCTTTACTGGTTGATAAATCGACTGTAACTATCGCTAGTATTCTATTATCTTGAATTACTGGTCGAATTACTTGCCAGTATTTATCATTATTTTTGATAATAAGTTCTGACAGACTCTTTTTACTTGATAATACTAAATCATAATTTATGTCCTGTTTATCTAGTGCAATCTCGGCAGTGTCAGATGATTCAGTAATCACGTAGTGTTTAGCTTGATCTAGAGGTCGGGCTACTGTCACCTTAGTAATATCAGGATTGCTTGTTTGATATGAAATAATTTGCTGCAGTAATAGCGATCTTTGGTTAATATTGTTACTAATAGCAGTAGTTATAACGTTGCTAATAATGATTGCATTATTTTTCTGATATTTATCGTTATCACTTGCTGTAAATCTAGAATTAAGAAATGCACTTATTATAATTATAAGTGGAATTAATACTGCTACTAAAATTGAGTAAAATATCTCAAATTGCCCACTAGTATTTCTATCGAGTCGATTGTTCATCTTTAATTACTGATTGTACCTTAACTTACCATTAGCAGTATATAATACGTTATATATCGACAATGATTATATAACACCGTATAATCACCCTGTTAATGGGAGTTGGCCAAGCGGTAAGGCACTGGGTTCTGGTCCCAGGATCGGGGGTTCGAGTCCCTCACTCCCAGCCAAAGCATAAGAGTTTTATATTCATGTATTGACAATACCCATACAAGTATTGTATGTTATATGTATGATTAAAACTATAAACATATCCCTCCCCGAAGAACTACTAAAGAAAATAGATGAAGAAGCTAAGGCTGAATACGCAAGCCGCAGTGATTTTATCCGTGATACTCTGGTTAAGAGGCTGAGAAACCAACGAATAGTTGATGAGTGGGGAGATGAGGGGATTTGGGAAACGGTAGTTAATTTCCGAGAGATACATCCTGATGGGGTACCCTCGGGCGATGTATTGGCTGCAATCAAACAACTAGTTCAATAGTTTATGCCAGATAAAATCACTAAGTTACTGTCCAAGCTATCCAAAAGTGACCTAAAACGTATCAATAAAGTGATCGAACAGATTGCTAAATTACAGCTTGACGGTTTAGATATTAAAGCTCTAAAAGGCCAATCTGGAGTCTACAGGATTAGGGTCGGAAATTACAGAATAATTTTTAGCATTAACCAAGCTAAAGAAACAAATATATTATCTATTGGTAGGCGTAGCGAGAAGACTTACAAGGACTTGTAGTCAACTCTACATAAAGTTCGAAAATCGTCACGTATAGCCATCCACTAGTTCAAAAGTTGCCGAAACACGTAATATTCTATCTTGAAGTGGTCATAATCTCGTAATAGCAATGTATAAGTGAATTTGCTATATTATTTTCTATATTTTACTAACTGTTCCGAAATTAAAAATGCTAATTCTAAACTTTGCGATGAATTAAGTCTGGGGTCACATTTTGTCTTGTAATTAGAGTCTAAATCACTAGTTCTGACCGTTGTTGGCTCACTTCCACCCAAACATTCCGTAACATCTTCACTCGTGACTTCAAGATGGACTCCGCCGGGCCATGTCGCTTCCTCGTTACACACTTCAAAAAACAACTCAACTTCACCTCTTATATCTGTAAATCTGCGAGTTTTTTGTCCACGCTTGGTTGTAATAGTATTGCCATGCATAGGGTCACAGGACCAAACTACAGGTAAATTGTTTTCACGAACTATATGTAGTAATGACGGTAACTTAGAGTCAATTAGATCTACTCCCATCCTGCTAATTAGTGTTAACCGTCCAGGAATTCGATTCGGATTGATTTTTTCGCACAATCTTAATACTTCATCTGGAGTTGTTTTGGGACCAAGCTTTACCGCAACAGGATTTTCGATAGCTGAAACAAATTCAACATGAGCGTCATCTATACCTCGTGTACGTTCTCCAACCCAAAGCATATGGGCTGAGGTATCGTATAATTTACCTCTATTATTAGCTCGTGTTAAAGCAATTTCATATGGTAATATTAACGCCTCGTGAGAGACAAAAGTCTCTGCTTCATGCAAGCTTGGTATAGCTGACGTATCAATGCCACAAGCTCTCATAAACTGTAAGCTATGTGAGATATTATTAGACACGACCTTAAATTTTTCTCGATCGGATCCTGTACCACTAAAATTTACATTCCAGTTATGTATTTGCTCAAGGTCTGCAAAACCTTCTTTGGCTAATTTGCCAATTGCTCGAAGAGTTGCCAGAGAGTGAGTATATGCCTGTAATAATCTTTCCGGGTTTGGTCTTCGTGCAGACTCTGTGAAATCAGGATCATTAACTATATCTCCCCGATACGAAGTTAGTATTTGGCCGTCTCGTTCCTCAGTATCCGATGACCTAGGTTTACCAAACTGACCTGCAGCTCGAGCAACTTTAATTATTGGTAGTCCAGCGCCGTGGGCTAACACAATAGTGCCAGGCAAGATGACATTACCAAACAGATCTTGGGCTAGCTTTGGAGTATCAGCAAACGATTCTGCACATGGACCTTCTTGAAGAAGAAAGGCTCTTCCGGCTGCAACTTCTCCTAACTGCGCTGTTAGCCTATCTGTCTCCTTTGGACTTGTGAGAGGATCTTTCTGTTCTAGAATAGATATAACTATATCCAGATGTTCAACCTCCCATTGTGGTTGTTGAGCTGCATGAAGTCCTTCCAAAGATAACGGCACAAATGATCCTGACAATTTACTACTCATATTATTTCATTATTTCTTAATTCTCTCAAGTATATGCGTGAGTGTTTTAGAATATACATATAATCAAAATATACTCAACCGAAATTTTATAAATTGATTAATACTTTACTAAGAAGGACCGTTCTTAATTAAGATATAAACTAATCGTTCAAATTTATAATTCTAATGCTTGCAATATCGGGGATATAGATTACTATCGAGTGATAATATATGTCTGCAGATAACTTACAACCAATCTTTCCTCCCACTGATCTCAACTATTCAGCTGAAGCAATACAGGCTGCAGAAGCTATATTAGATAATACTACTAGAGAAATTCTTGCTTCCGACAAAGCTAGAATGACCCAAATAACTGCTTTATCTGCGTTTACATTAGGCCAAGCCTTAGATCTTGAGCCTGAAACTTTGTTAATTTTTCAACAAGCAGCTGTTGAACGGATAAATCTATTATCTCCCTTACATCACGAATATGTTAATCGTTTGCTGGGAAGCGTTGCTGCAACATTAAATGGTCAAATCCAACATGATAGTACAGCAAGATCAAAAGTTGCAGAGGCGGTTATACCAAAAGAAACTGACAGTTTACCGGCAGAAACTCCTAACATTTGCGTTGAAGATGTTGATCGACAAGATACTATCGAAATAAAAGAATTGGAACCCGTAATTGAACGAGAAACTGCTAAAGAAGTGGAAGTAGAAAAAATATTAGAACCCGATATAGAACCAATCGAATGGCTCCCAAGAAATGACATAATTGAATTTACTGAACATCCACAATTATATAGACACCTAAATTATCCTAAATATATGAAGAATTTCTTAAAAGGAGCAATGCCAAGCCGAGAAATAGAAATAGAAAAACTTAGTAACGATGCTACGAGTCTACTGACTTGGGAAATATTGGAATACTATTCAACAGCAGATATTGCTAAATCAACTCCTCAACGAAAGGTAAAGCAAAGAGAACGCATTGAAGCACATATCGGTTTACACACACCTCCATTAAGTGCACATGAAGTTGCTCAGCAAATGGGATTAAGTGATCCAAGTGTCTATAACAGCTTGCAAAAAGTTAAAGAAACTTTAGAACGTATAATTAGTAATATGGTCGCTTCGGATATGATTAGAAAATCGGAAGCTACATTAGGCCACACTGACTTAGATCAACTTTTTGTATTTGAAAAAGAAAATTCAAATAATGATATCTTAGAGGTTTTAGATAAAAAAGATAACAGAAACAGTCAAGTAGAAACTGCACAATCTAATGTTATTGATAAAAATATAACTAATAATGAAAGGTTTACATCTACAGATTTTTATCAACATAATAGGGCACCAGCTAATATGCGCAACTTCTTGCTTAGATCCTTTCCACTTAACTTTAGCGAAAGAATTCTTGACCTGGATCAATATCACTTATCTTTGCTTACACATGTCCTGATAGATGAATTTGCATCGTTAGAACAAACAGGATTAAGCGAAGACCAGAAAGACGAACGCTGTCAACAACTACAAAAATGGACAGGACTATATGGAATACCAGTAGAATATGAGGAGATAGCTAAGGCAAGTCATATTTCTTCTAACTCTGTAAAGAGTAGAATTGACAATGCAATTGCTGCTCTAGATAGAAACATTACAAAAGATACATTTAAGGAGTTATTCAATCATGTCCATGCCAGTCCCGAGCCTAGAAGGAAAACTGCTGTTAGATAGAGTTTTTCCTGGCGAACAGGGCGCTGCCTTAGACATCCCCAGATCAGAATTAGAACTTGCACGGTTGCGATTAAACCTAGCGGCATCGGCTTTCGAGCTATGCCAGACTCTAGAATTAGATTCGGAAACTGCTTCACAAGTTAGTTCTAAACTCTACGAAATAACACATGCTAATTTCCAGGGGATACGAGGTTTAAAATCATCACTCAATAGCATAACTGATTCGACACTTGGTATTAATCCATCGATTTATGCGAAAGTTGAACTCGAAAAAAAACCTCACTTAGCTGTCGTTCAGGAACTAGATCACAGCTTTATAAGTAAGGAGATTGGTGAGCGACTGCGTAGAGGTCAGGGACCAGCTGTCGAATCCTTAGTCGATTATTATAGTAGTCATTTAGCACCTGAAGCTAGAGGCTACCTCTCGGCTCCTACTGGAGCCGGTAAAACATTTTTATTTGCAACTCTGCTTGAGATCCTAAGACAGAACGATAAGCTGCCACGTACCTATGTTGCCGAACCAACTAGGCAGTTAGTTGAGCAAACTTATAAAGAAATACGTGAAAAAGGATTTGGTGGAGAAGTAGTCATGCTACAAAATGGTAATAAGAGAGACAACCACAAAGGCGATGTAGTTATTGGTACTTATAGTATGCTGACAAAACATACCTCGTTTACAAAAAATGATAGTTTGTGGGCTATTGACCCTAAAAGCTACGGTTTGATTATACTAGACGAAGCTCATCATATGCATGGTGGTTCCACCCAAAACTCACTACATAATCATTTTGAGCATGCTGCATGGCTGGGATTTACGGCCACACCAGATTACGACGAAAAACGACAACTTCGGACCGCCCTGCCAGATGAAATTCATACCATTACAACTCCAGAAGCGATAGATTTGGGATTAATTGCTCCTTATATTACAGGAGTGCTGACAACGCCAACTGATTTGTCTCACGTAAATATCGTTGGTAAAAATTATGACCCGTCTACACTTGATACCGCCATCAATACTGACGTTAGAAATCATGTCATTGCCAAGTTTGCTGCTGAAATGCTTAAAGATAAAATGACAATGTTTAATACTGGTTCGGTTGCACATGCTACAGAATTAGCCGAAAAACTACGAAGCTACGGCGTAAAAGCATTGACAGTATATGGAGGACAAAGTCCCAGGGAGTTACAAGGCATTTTAAAAGCCTTTCACAATCGCGATGTTACTGCCCTAACTCAAGCAAAATTACTAGGTGAAGGATACGATGAAAAAGGTATAGAGGTAGTTGTGAATGTAAACCCATCACTATCTTATGTAAGACAAAAACAACGGACCGGCCGTGGCCAAAGAATCGATAGTAATAATCCAGACAAAGTATTAATGGTAATCGAGTGTATCGATAGACGATATCAACGTAAGCCTGTACTTTATGGTCACCCTGAAGTTACAGGAAATTGGACTTACGCACCGGAAGGTATTCCTCAAACCACACAAGACTTTGTCTATCGTCTAGAAAATTATGAAGACAACGTTAGCCACTTTACAACTGATGCTGAACTTATCGAATCCTGGTACCAAGGTAAATGCGATCTGATTTGGGGTAAGAGTGATCGAATAGCTGAGCTTCCTGCGTCAAGCCCGGACGCTGTAGACTTGCAATTAATCTTGCCAGAACATTTTGCTAAAGAACCAAAAAAGCCTAATAATTCAGCCCCTAGCAGAGTGACTAAGCCCCGCTCACTACCTCTACAAGAAAATATTTATCGCAATCAATTTGATCCGCCTAGACAGAGACAGCGTGAGGATCTATTCGATGACAATGCTGATGAAAATGTTCCTTCGCTAGAGTTAGTCGATTATCTGACAGCCGCTGAGAAAGGGCTTGTCAATTTTGTACTAAATGGCGATAATGTACCCCAAGATATAGACATAAGATCTATAAAGGCAGTACTTCGCCAATTATCTGGGACAAAAGAACTCCGTGATCAGTCAGTATTAGACAGATTTACTAGGCTAAATCGATACCTGGCTGGTGATCAAACGCTTGACATTTCCAATATAGAAACCGATGATATTGAGCCTGTAACATCTGTCGGTCGTTCAAATAACGGTTCTCATTCGAAAATAATTGCAGCAATTGACGGCTTTAAACGCGAAAATGGAGCATGTAACGACATAGACCAAGACATCTTTTTTCCACAAAGAGGCGCTTCAACTAAAGAAGCTAAGGCTATATGTGCAGGATGTATTGTCCAACTTGAGTGCCGAGAGTTCGCAATAGTTAACGGCGAGATATATGGTATTTGGGGTGGTACAAGCGAGAGGGAACGTAGACGGATTCGAAAATCAAGAAGAATTGCTCAAAAACTGATTGAGGAAGCCGCAATTACATCAGATAATACATAATATTTTGGTTGAAATTTATACTACACGAACTGTATGTATCGCTGACGCAAGTAGTACTTGTAGATTACTAGCTACCAGGTTTGAGTACAAGCAGTTCTATACCATTAGGTGCCAAATTTTCACCGCTTATACTTGTAGAGCCTCCTGCGGAAAGAGTGAGACTAGAAAGCTGGTCAAGGTTATTATCGCCATTATTAGCCCAGTTGCTATGAGTATTATCTATAACATAACGTTGAACAATAATAGATTTGCCGTTAAAAACAGCCGGTAAATTATTGAGTTGGATATGGAGCGGCTTAGTCTGAGAGTTTGAAGCTAGATAGTTCCAGGTAAGTATTGTTGCAGAACTACCATCAACTGCCTTAGTTGCAATTGCACCTACGCCAAGCCCATTACTGTCAAAACCTGGATTAGTCGTTAATACTACTCGTGACGGTTGCATCATTGTGTACATTTTATAAACGTTATAGTTGGGATAGACATTACCACCGCTACCATTAACCCCAGGTGGTACTAGAAGTGAGCGAGTTGGATTAAAATCTACTTGTGCAAATTGATAGGGCTGAGTGATGTTGGTTTCCATATATTGGTACAAAGATGCAGCTTCAAATGCAGCGTGGTTGGCAGCCTGAGCACCATTTGGTGTTCCTGATAAATCGCGTGAGTTCCATTCAGTTATTAATGTTGCAATATTTCCGAAGCCATATTTGTTCATAACGTTTCGCACAGCTGTGTCAGTCGTTGCAAGTTGTAATGGTGCTGATTCAAAAGGTAGATAATTTGGATCGTTGGGATTGCTAAAATCGTGGAAATAATATGCGTGCCAAGATAAAAAATCTAGTTCATCACCAGAATTTTTGACGCGTGATAAAAAGGCATCTATCATCGGTATATCGGCTGCCGAAAGTGTTGGTCCTCCCACTTTTAGCGCGGGATCACCAGGTTTTGGCAAACCTAGTGCCGTGTTTGCCTGCTTAGCAGCTTTTTGAGTTGCATCGTAATACTGGAAAACCTGGTCATCATTTAAGTAGGCTGATTGGCCACTGCCGGTACAATGATTCCCAGTACCATCTGGCTCATTAACAGATTCAACGTACTGTATATTGGGGTCATTTTGCTTATCATGAACATACCAATCTTTAAGACTAGTAATAAACTTATTCATGTCATTTGGCATACAGTTTGTAGTGTTAAGATTCCAGCCATCTGGCCATCCCCCTGTTAATACTGGAGAAATGCCGTTTGATTTTAAATTAGCTAATATCGAGTCACCGTATCGATTACCAAAACCGGCACCAATATTTGCATTAAAGTCGTATTGTTGAAATCCTGCTTGATCAATTAGTCCTGGCCCACCGAAGCCACGTTCATATTTTGTGCCAAGTGCATTAATACGCGCCTGATCAGCACCATTTGTATTTGGGCTCTGAATGTAGTCTGTATATTGATTATAGTATCTAAACGGCTTTGCAATATCTGTGTTATTGAAATCTGCAAGAATGCAGGTACTACCACTACTAGTACAAGTTCCTGTTGTGCAGCTAGCAGATTTAAATTGTACATATGCACCGCCAGAAGCAGTACTATCAGCACCCGAGCTTGCAGGACATTTAACACTAGATTGCTCTGGTTCAATTGAAGCCGTCGGACTGGCAGCATGACTGACGATAAGAATAATAGATCCGATAATAGCAAACGAGATTATAAAAATAGTAAGGTTACGGGTACTTGGTTTAAGATTTAAGTTTCTGTACCCACTTAAAGTCGATCTCTTGGCGCCATTAAATTTTGAAGTATATAGTTTTGAAAGTAGTTTACTCATGTTTATCTATAACTATATCAAATAAAGCACGAGTTTTATGCTTGATCACATACGTACACAATTTTACGATTTAATTAAAAATGTACTAATTATTGAAATTTGGTCTAATGATCCGTTCTTTTATTAATAATGATAGCCATTATAAATTCAGACTGGTGGAATAATTATAACTATTTAACATTAATCGAATACACTAATATTTTTATACTATCTCTTTTACAATTACCTAGATTAAGCAGATTCGACATTAATTTATTGTGTAGTTATACTTATGCTTGAGTACTGAGTCTATGGATATTCGACACAAATTCAGACATAAATCATTCGTTAAACGCGCATATTTTACTTCTTCAGTAGCGTTTATTTTTGTAGCGCTATTTGCAGCCTTAGGTGTTCACCTACTATTTAATGGTAAAGCCATAACTCCTTCGGTACCAACTATTGGTGTGTGTGGTGCTACAAAGCCCAGTGACGTAGAGGAATACACTGGACCTGCATTGCCAGCTCGAACAATTGCTATTCAAAAAACTGCAGTGCCGGCAGTGTCTATTGGTATGCAGGCCTTCCACATATTGGCAAACAAAAATCAAGTATATGTAATGGGTGACCCAGCCCCGTCACGAATAAGATCGATAAATATTTACAATATTACTAATGGAGCTTTGGTAACAAGCTTCCCGGTACATGTCACAGGAAATTCAACTGATAGCTTTGCGCTAGATCCGAGCGGAAACGTGTACGTAAATGATGTTAACGCAGCAATCTACGCCTATAGCCCTACAGGAACGCAAATTTGGACGAAGACGGTTCATGCCAATTGGGGAGGAGCTTATGGCTATCTTGATCCTAACCACAACTTTAGAATTGGTATTAATGCACTACCATTAACCAGAAATTTCCTCAGTCAATCTGGACAATCGCTAGTTTTTGATTCTAGCGGTAATCCCCAGCCAAACAATCAAATAACAGCAATTTCGGTCGTAAATCAAGATTCAACTACCGGCGATATTATGACTGTTGTATCTGGGGTACTACGCGTTTATACCAGCGCTGGAGTATTAAAGTTGAAAATTGGAACCGATCTTGGAGCAAATACACCTGGACCATTTCATTTTTACATTCTTTCTGGAGCAATAGAAAAACCGGGTGGGACCGGCTATTACATTTCAGATTCGGGTCACGGCATAGAATCTTTTGATAACAGCGGCAGCTATTTGGGTTTAGCACCTGATTTTAATGCTCAAAACGGGGCAGTTAATACAGTTGGCGGTGCATTGTCATTAGGTGCTGAACTCTATAATGGCACAATCTATTATGGCCTCAATGCCGGTATAAATGCCTTTGACGCTGCTAACAACAAACAGGGTGTTTACGGCATGACACTGACTGATTTGAATAATTCTGTTAATTATCCTCAGGGTTCAAATGGGCATTTTGGAATAGGTGCAGGATTTTCTACATCTGCACCGATAATTATTTTGATGCTGCTACTCCGCCCCAAGTTTCGTTACAGTTTTACTCGGGATGGCAAGCTCAAGCTAGTTCTTACACTGGCAGCTATACTGTCCGTACTATCGAACAAATTAAAGCTGGGTTGGCTGGAAGTAACTTTAGTTTTTCAATTCCATCCAGCCCAGCTGCTTATGTAAACGATGTTGCCGCTGTACCTATCACGTTACCTCCAGCTCTAACCGGACAATATGAAATCAATGCTCACCTGCTTAAAAATGGTCAACCTGTCGGATCGGATTGTTTAAATTACACTGTCGGTGAACCAGGAACTGCGATAAATCCAGCTAGTCCGAATCTAAAAAGTAGCGCCGATGTGGCTGGAATCGAGCAGGCTCACCAGTTTGGGCAAAGATTGTTTCGCTCAAATTATAATCTAACTTCCTGCTACGACGATAAAATATATCCACCGACCATGGCGACTGCACCAGTATGCCCGACTGCTATGATTAGCGACACAACGGCTGCGGGCGCACTAGCCAAACAATATGGCATGGATTACGAAATTCAACTAGGAAGTGCTGGTAAAGCCAAAGATTTACTCGATGGTGGTGAGGCGGTATTTGCCCACTTAGTACAACAATTAGTCGCGCTAAACCCAGGAGTGAACAATTGGGAATGTTGGAACGAACCAGATACTAACACTTTTTCAGGCGGCACTGATTACGTTAATCGTGCACTAATCGGTTGCCATCAGGGAGTTAAAGCTGCAAACCCGAGTAACATTGTAATCGGCGGAAGCTTTAGTTCTATGACACCAACGAGCGGTGTCTGGACACAGTTTTTGGCCACCGGATTGCCTTATGTAGATGAAATAGGTCTGCACACTTATACCGGTCATAATCGATCTTTTGAGGAACAAGGCTATATAATTCCAGCAAACTATTCAACAAATGGAGAAGTAGGCATAATCCAGCAATTTCAAGCAGAATTTGCTAGTGCCGGTTTTCATGGCAAAATCCGTGATACTGAGCAGGGCTTCTGGGTTAATGGTCCTTATAATTCCTATACTCAAGGTGACCGTTTAATACGGAAACAGATTCTAGAGCGTTCGATAGGCATTACTGATACTGCTAATTTCTTAAATCATGCAGACTATACTATTGACGGCGTACTATTTACTTTAATACATGCTGGATCTCTAACTACAGGTGGTGCGGCGTCCGGTATTTATGCTGATAAACTATACAATCGACCCTTCGTTGCGTGGTTACCAACCGGCACTCCACATACCTATGCCGCTGAATTTGGCCCGACTACTGGTAATCCCGGCAATATAGTGGTGACATGGTCCGATGATATTAACGTTAACGTTGTGCCGTCGTTAAGTGGGGGTGGTAGTTTGAGTGTAACTGATGAGTTCGGCCAAGTCAGTAGTATCAACTCAGGTTCAAATTTAGTTCTTACAGGATCTGTTCAATATATATCTGTGCCAAGCAGTAGCTCACTTTCACTAACGCCGTCTCAACCATTTTCACCAAATCTAATCTCCAGTGCAAAAGGAACAACTGCTATAGCCTCATCTTCATGGAACTGTGGAACTTTTAGTTTGACTCCTGAAAGAGCGATTGATGGTATATCAGATATCCAGGGCCATGGAAACATTTGCGACACATCAACAAGTACACTCTGGGTTGGTGGAAACGGCGATCCATCTCCGACACTGACGTTTACATTACCATCAGCCCAGACAATAAATCGTATTTATGTTTCAAGCCAGGGTCTGGGATCTGTCGAGGTAGGACTGCGCGATTACACAATTTCATTTGACACTGGTTCAGGAAGTTTCGGAAACCAAATTAATGTATCGGGTCAATACTTTGCACATAATAATCTTATAAATATGCCTATTCCGTTAAGTGTAAAACGTATCCAAATCTCAAATATGGACATAAACTACTCTGGTTACGGCGATGGGCTACCACCAGTTTTTTGGACATCTACATTTTCACAGTCTACACCGACAATATATGAAGTCGAGGCCTATGGACCAGGTACCACTACAAATCCCGACACGACACCTCCGAGTGTTGTCTTAACATCGCCTACAGCTAATTCTTCGGTGCAAAATAGTACTGCAGTTACAGTAAATTCTACCGACAATATTGGTGTATCTAAAGTTGAGTTATATGTTGATAGTGCGCTAATAGCTACCATTAACAGTGCTCCTTATAATTTTAGCTGGAATACAAATACATACTCTAACGGAATCCATAATCTTTCAGTGAAAGCCTACGACGCTAGTGGAAACGTCGCAAGCACGACTCCAATTAACATCACTGTAGCTAATGTCATATCTAGTAACTTAGGTGATGTAAATGGTGATGGACATGACACCTTAACAGACCTTAGCATACTACTGAGTCATTACGGTTCAAGTGGTGTTCATAATCAAGGAGACTTAGATAACAATGGTGTAATTAATCTTACTGATCTATCAACCTTGTTAAGTCACTTTGGTACATAAACAGTAGTTTTAAAGCTAGCTCTAAATATTTAGTTATTAAAGCTAAGTCATATGATTTTGTACTGATAGTATGATTAGTCACAGTTAATTTTGATTATAAAAGTTACGATTAAAGAGTCACTAATTTAAATATAGATCGGAGAAATCTAATGGTAACAGTCGCAATCTTAGCCACGTTACAGGCGAAACCTGAAAAAGTAAAAGAAGTATCAGAAATGCTTACTGGTGCTGTTGAACTAGCTAAAGCTGAACAACAAACGATATCGTGGTACGGCTTACAATTAAGTGAAACTACATTTGCTATTTTTGACACATTCGAAGATGAAGCCGGACGCCAAGCACACTTAAACGGTCAAATAGCTGCAGCTTTAATGGCCCACGCAGACGAACTATTGTCTGAGCCGCCTAAAATCGAACAAGTCACAATCCTGGCTGCCAAATAAAAAAAATAAATTAGACTGTTAACAGTGTTAATCACAATAATTATTGTACTTATGCTTGATTAAAGTATATAGTTGGAACCAATACGAGGAATTATGATAAAAAATATAAAAATAAATCGATCGCTCTACATATTCGGAAGTATTTTATTTGGAGTCATCACTGCAGCAATAATAACTTCTCTTTTACCTGCTTCTAAGGCTAGCGCTTTAGCTGCCAATCCCGCTAGCACTTATATTACAGAGTCAACAGATTTTTACGCTTATGTAAATACAGACGAAAACCTAGATGCTTCATTTATTAAACAAATTGATACGTCAGGCGTAAATGATACAGATGCTGTGTTTACTGTCTCTCGTCCAGGTGCGGCCGATCAGGTATGCACGGTTCTCGCGAACGATCCCGTCTCGTCTTCTTGTGATTTTACAAATCAGACAGCTACACAATCGGGCATTTGGAGAATTTCATTTGTTCACGGTTTTGTTACTATTAATGATCAATATACATGGACGATAGGTGTGCAAACAGGGAGTACTGATATACCAGGACGCGTCTGGTCAAGTGTCTATAACGTTTCCCAATTAGGTGGTGCACCACCTACAGGTGTTAATTTTTCAGCTTGGTATCAAAGTGAATTTGGTTATCTTTATAAAGCTACTAACTTTGACTATAATGGCATACAATCAGCAATTCAAGGTGACGCCCTAGGACTTGTAAAGTCTGGTGGTGGATGTGTGCCATTATATAAAAGCGTCAATCGCAATGACTTGAGTTATGCTTTTCCAGCAGCGAATTGTGCCTCTACCTTTAAGACTTTCTTCGAAGTACCTGCAAGCGATTTACCAGTCTCAGCAACAAAGTGGGATGGAAGTACTGACTGGATCAAGTCACCTATTACACCACCGTCGATTACTGGGCTTAGTTTTACTTCTGGTACTGATTCTAGAGATGGCAATATTAATATAACTTCTGCAAACTATAGAGGTGCCGTAAATTTGGGAATAGATACTAACGGAAATGGAGTTTATACCGACCCAGTAGATGTGCATCTGCTTATCGGAATGATTAATGGAGTTGCCAACGTAGTTTTTAATGGAAAGGACGGGCTCGGTAATACAATTCCAACTAGCCAACCGATAAACTTTAAAGCGACAATAGATCACGCAGCTGAAATACATTTTCTTGCTACAGACGTGGAACTACGAGGTAGTGGGGTTGAGGTTATCAGGCAAAATGGTCCAGCGGGAAACGAAAGTACTATCTATTGGGATGACACCAAATTCCCTAGTCCTGATGCCAATCGCTGTAGCATAACGCCTGACGCACTTGATGCTACTGCTGGAGTCGATAGCACAGGCGGCGTACATAGCTGGTCATTATCTGGTTGTGGTGGCCCACAGTTTGGTAATTTTAATAACAATGTTAATGGTAGCTGGGGCGATTCACGAATAATTAATGAGTGGGCTTTCGTACCATCAAACGCATCAAAGACTTTCGTATTGTCAGCTCATACTGTGTTACCGGCCTCCATAATATTAGCTGACACAGGTGATAATACTCACGTTCTTATTGCACTATCATTAGCCTTTGTTATTGTACCGTCTGCGATTCTAACGGTTATTAAAAAGCAATACCTGCACTAAAATAAAAAGTCATTGAGAAATCACAGTGTTCTCAAACACGGTAACAGAAAACACCTGCTTCTGGCGACAAAGATTGTAATTGGATTATTAGTTTCACTAATTGTTGTTGGCAGCTATTTAGGATTATTGTTACTTTCACCTCAGCTTCTGCCTAAACTTAGTAACAGTTGGAACAAGACTCCAAGTATTAAGTCAGTGTATAGCGAAAACCGTTTATATATACCAAAACTAAAGCTTAATTTAGCATACAACAGTGGTGGTGCAGAAGTACTCAATCTTGGAGCTTGGCACCGCTTCCCAGAGCGCGGCAATCCAGAAAAAGGCGGTAACTTTATATTAGCCGGCCACCGTTTTAAAATTGGCACAACACCAAAAGCCACTAAAGACAGTTCACCGTTTTATCGGTTTAACCTACTAAGTGCAGGCGACAAAATCTATGTTGATTTTAAAGGCATACGCTACGAATATGTGGTAAATAAAAATTACTCTGTCGCACCCACACAAATCAACATTGAAGCCCCATCTTTAGTTCCGAAGATGACTTTATATACTTGCACCCTTAAAGGCTCTAGTGATGGACGAGAAGTAGTTGAAGCAACTCAAATAGCTAAAAATGTAGATACAATCCAGGAATAAAATTTATATCGAAAGTATTTATAATTTAAGCTTTATAAAAGCAGGACTTTATTTTAAGACAATAATTAATAACCAGAAAAATAATCTGTTTTGATTCTATTATTTGCTATAGCCATAGTGCGGAGGATCTCTTTGGAAGATCTAACCATAGAATCAGGACCTGATAAATAAAAAGTACGTGTAGAAAAATCTGGAACAAGACTTTCTATCAGACTTTGGCTTAGTTTAGCATTGATTACCCGACTAGCTTTACTATTTAATTTAGTGACAATAGGAATAAATTTAACTCCCATCATTTTTGAATCAAAGAATAATTTAGTATACGCAATTTCTGCCGGATCCGACACAACGTATAACAAAGTTATATCTTTTTTTATATTCATATCAAATAAATACTTAATCATGCTCCTAAAAGGTGTGATACCAATACCGCCAGCTATAAATACTAGTTTTTTATTATCTAACGGATTAATCGTAAAATTACCGGCAAGTTGAGAAGCGAAAATTAAATCACCGATTTTCATATTGGCAATAGTGTTTTTATACGCACTAGATGGTTCGTAATACTTAAGCCCAATTTGCACATCAGTCTCCGTAGGCGACGAAGCAATAGTAAAAGTACGTCGATTTCCACGACTATCAAACGGTACGTTAGGTACTGTCCATTCCATATATTGTCCCGGTAAAAAATTAAACTTTTTATTAGGTTGAAAAACATAGTTATATACCCGATCAGAAACTTTTTGTACTTCTTTTAGCTTGAGAGTTAGTCTTAATTTAGGAGACACTATAAAGGCATAAATATTTCCAATAAGTAACGCTATCTCAGGATATATTGAGATACGACCTATCGTCCATGCATTTATATATAGTATTGAAATAATAAATCCAAAAATTATCTGCTGTTTTTTTCTAGGTGGCATAGTAGCCGGTTCAGTTAGCATTATTGTTGACAGAAATATTATCGGCGACGAAAACATAGCACTTTTCATTACTAATAAGACATGTTGATGATGCATAATAATTAAACCAAATTGTAAAATAACACTTAGAGAAATAAAGCTAGTTAAAAGAGTAAAACGACGAATTTTATAAACTATAACAATGCCTAAAATTAAGGTAAAAGGCCAAAATATACTACTGCCTATCCACCAAGATGTAGTTTGTATCGCAGTTAAACTAAGTAGCCCCGCCGCAAGAGCAGCCGGATTAAAAATATGTTTATTATTCCAAGTTAATATAAACTTTGAAGCGCTTGATACTGCTCCAGCTAGAATTAAAGCTAATGCAGAAGATTTAGAGCTTACCGGTTGCAATATTAGTAGAAGGATCAAAGAAGATATTAACCATGATTCAGAATTAGTAGGTATTTTAAAAAGCAGCCCAAATGCTTTATCAATTACGAATGCCGGTATGGTAATTAATGTTAAAGAAATAATCAGTGCTGTCGGACTAAACGAAAGTTTGCCAATAAATGAAAAAAATATCGCAAGACCGATATATCCAAACAGCACGTATACAACCAATCTATACATAGTTATACTGTTTAGAAGTTTTTCAATAGTTTTCATTTAGTACTTACATTTGATGAAACCGGGAAGTCCTTAGAATATTCCAGCTCCATATCACTTTTAAGAACTGCATAACTAAAATCCCAATGTTTTCGAAGAATACTAGGTTTTGTAAAAAAAAGAGCTGTCGCTAACCCGTCTGCGGTAATAGCATCCTTGGCAATCACCCAAGTAGCTATCGTGTCGCTGGGTGAAACTAAAGTTTTTGGATTTATAATGTGATTATACTTCCCCCACTTTCTACGACTTCCAGAAGAAGCGCAGATACTTTGATTTGTAATATTTACCGTACCTAAAATTTGCTTTGGATAATTAGGATCTTCCAATCCTACTAACAAACTTTTTTCAGTCGATGATTTATATAAGATGTCGCCACCGGCATTTATAAGAAAATCGTTAACACCTTCTCGTACTAATATATCCCCAATTATATCGACTAAATATCCTTTTCCAGCTGCCCCAAAATCAAGAATCGCCGAACGTTTCAAGTTAATACTACTTTTTGAATAGGATATAGTTTCTTCCCAGGAAAACGGACTAGTTAATGTTTTTTCTTTAAACGAATATTCTGCGTCGTATCCTGCATCTTCCATAACTTGGCCGATTAAAGGAGTTACATATCCTTTTGTTGCGTCGTACAAAACATTATAGAACTTAAGAAGTTCATAACCGTAATCAGGCATGGAATAACGACCTGGCTTTTTAGCCATTTTGGTTACCAATGAATCGGTTCTAAACCTCGAATAGTTCTTATCAAATTCTTTAATCCGATAATTTATTGTAATGGCTAGCGCCTTTTTATCAACTGAATTCTCGCTAGAATACGAAATGAACCAACGAGTTCCGATTGCCTCAAAGCTTAATTCTGTTTTGCCCATTAAACTTTAAGCTTGAGCCTTGGTTATGATTTGATTAACGGCATCGTTAAATCCTTGAACCGTATCAGAAGCGCCGGAAATTGCTCCTAACTTAAGCCCTGTAATACTTTTTCCAACAACGTACTGTTTATATACAGAAGCGAAATCTTCTTGGAAACGGGCAGAATCATCATTGCCTTCACTATTAGTTATGCTGGTGTTAGTAATAACTCCATTTTTGAGTGTCAAACTAACTTTAATATTTTCATTTCCATGAGGGACATAATAATCGCTCGAGGCATTATATGTGCCATCTTTGTAAGTACTAGTAGTCGCAGGCGATGAATTATTGCTGCTTGCGGAAGGTGAATTATCAATGGTAGCGGTAGGTTGGCTTACAGGTACGCTAGCGATTTGGCTGGAAGATGATACCGTATTTATTTTTTTTGCTTTTAAGTGATCTGCTAGTAGTACAACTCCAGCTACTACGATAATTGATATTACCGTAGTTATAAGCTTTATATTTGATTTATATCGAACGTCTGGTTGCATAAAATATCCTTGATAACTTATTGACTATAAATATAGTAATATCAGTATCTTAAAATCTGCTTAAAATAAACTGGTTAAACTTAAGTATACTAAAAAATCACTACTAAGTTTTTTATGTGATATTTACAAGTAGATATCTTAGCTTCTAATATTTGTAATCATATTGAGTTAGCTTATCGGGTCAACTCTCCTACAGTACCTTCAGCATCAACTTTTCGGTGATAAGCTTCACCTAGTTTTCCTCCGGCCATAGCAACTAACAGTGTCAGAACTATCGATAGTATTGTAATAATTAAACCTAGAGTAGTGAAATTTCCAGACTTAATAGGAATATGAAGTAAATTGAGCTGTTGCAGTACATTATATTGTGATCCTAGCGCTACACTAACTCCTCCTAAAACCAGCGCAATTATTATACCCATAATCCAGACTCCGAATCCTTGCCTTGCCCCGTCAAATCTTGTCATTCTTCCAGCTACGTATCCTCCAGTAAAATAAGACAAACAAAGTACAGCAAGCAGCAATATTCCGCTAACTAGACCAACTGTCGCTACTGCTTGAGGATTAATATTAAGATTTGATGCAGTTGATTTAAAGTTAGTAACTGCTACTGCACTTCCTGCAGCCACTAGAATTGATGTCAAGATTGCACCGATACCGGTACTAACTAGCCAGCCAAAAAATGCCGCACCGAAATGAAAACCACCAAACTTAACCCGCTGAGCATGTTCGTCAACAATCGCGTCAGTTCTTCTGTTTACTAAACTATCTTCCCGGTTCCTTTGCATACCACGAGTATTTGTAATTACTTGAGACATCTACTACCTCCTAGAATAGTTAAATACACTACTTAACTAGTACAACTTAAAAGGAGATTTATAGCTATAAATAATCTAACACTAAGCCCACTTGAATTATTGAAACGTCTAGGCTAGTTTTGGCTGACGCTGAAATAACCTGAAACACTATCGTCTAAATGATCATGAAAATGATATAAGCCAGTTTGATTTAGATTTATAGAAAACGACTGATTGTATTTTAATATCTTCTCAGAAATTCCATCGTATGCTTGGTGTTCTTCATGAGGTCCAAAAGCAATTAATCTAGATACTTTATCAGAATTAATAAAAGTTAATTTATCACATTTTTTGGCATAACTATTCTCAGGCGAAACATGATTATCTTTAATTTTAATTAAGTAGGTCTGACCACTTTTTCCACAGTTATTCTGTGACATCGAACTTGCATTAGTTTGTCTCGATAACACAACAGTTAATACAAGAAGTAATATTACGAACAGTGAAAGTAAAACTTTTTTTACAGTAATCAGTTTAATCATAAAGCTTTTCCTTTCACTACTTATAAGTTTAATTCAGACTTTAAATGTGGCATCTGCTTGAGTTTAAAGCTCAGCAGATGCCACACTATTTTATGTTGTTAGAATTTTGCTGGGTATTGTTTTACAATAGCGCCGGCAAGAGTACTAAATATTCCTTCGATGTGTTGGTTAGCTGTTTTAAGTTCAGCAGCTTCTTCGGTATATTTACCAGCAACATGATAATCAATCATAGTTGCAGTCATAGATACATGATCACCTAATACTGATTCTAAAGTAGCTTCAGGAAGATTAGGGTTAGCCTTAGCTAAGTACTGAGATAGTGGCTTTGTGTAACCTGAGCTAATGGCATCTAGCGCAGCTTGCTTACCTGCAGTATCGCCTTTGCTATCAGCAACAGCGTATTTTACAAACTCATCTAAGTGTAGCTTCCAAACACTGTCAAATGTAGTCTGTGCATCTGTACCATAAACACTTCCAACGGCTGCACCAATGTCATTGCCGTTAGCGTATAGCGCTGTAGCAGATGCGGCTGCTGTTTTGCTACCGTCTAGGGCTCCATCAACTGCTTGATTAGTAAGTGTCATATGTTCGACGCCTAAAGTAACTAGATCTGCACGTAGGTCAGCAGCTTTTGAAGCTGAGCTAGGTGTTGAACTAACTGAAGACATACTAATGCTAGTAGTCGTACTTTTTTTATGGCCAATTGCGTATCCGCCAGCCATTCCGACGATTAACGCGACTATAAACATAATCGCTATTTCGACAACTCCCTCTTGGTTTAGTTTTTTCATAAATCCTCCTATAAGTAATTAGTAATTATTGTTTACTTTACTTAGTAAACTAATACTGATAATATTAGTTTGCAATATAAAAGTCAAGGATATTAATAAGGTCATTATGAATCTATCAAATATTACAACTTATCAAGCTGGAGCCGCCCAAGCGTCTATGCACCGTTTACTTCAGAAAGTAAGCGACGATATTTTAAAGCCATATGGAATTTCTAAAATGCAGTGGATGGTAATTGGCACTGCCCTGGATGCTGGAGACACCGGAATAAGAATTAGCGATTTAGCTGAAACCCTAGGCACTACTATTTCATATATTACGACAACTATTAATTATTTAGTCGCCAGAGATATCCTAATAAGAGTTAGCAATAAAAAAGATAGCCGATCGAAGCTAGTTACAGTTAACCCTAATTACAAAAACAGATGTAAAGAAATAGAGTCGGCTCTTCGTATTGGTCTTAGATCATATATCTATTCCCATATAAATCAGATAGATTTTGAAACGTATATGAAGGTTCTCTACCAGCTACAACAAATCGGTAGACAATTCGCAGATTAAAATAATTTCTGGTTAAAAAGTTATTAAAATATCCTATTTTATAAGTATTAATATAAACTTTAAATAAGACATACCGCGGAAGTATACTTAAGTTTAATGGAGCGTTAAAGTGCTACAAACTGTTTACGATAACATAGATAACTCAGCAAGCAGATTAAAACTGTCAGCCCAAGAGTTAGCCCAAATTAAAAAAATAAATAATGAACATTTATTTGATATAAATCTAACTAATGGAAAATCATTTAAAGCATATCGAATTCAACACAATAATGATCTCGGACCATATAAAGGTGGTATTAGATATCACAAGGATGTGAACTTGGACGAAGTGAGGTCGCTGGCTATACTTATGAGTTTAAAATCTGCTGCTGTAGGCTTACCACTCGGCGGGGGTAAAGGCGGAGTAGTTTTAAATCCTGATTTAGTTACCGAAGCAGAACTTGAAGAAATAAGCAGAAAATATACATCTGAACTTTTTAACCATATTGGACCTGACAAAGATATTCCAGCACCAGATATTAATACTAATTCAAAAATAATTGATTGGATGGTCGAAGAATATGAAAATATCAGCGGTCAATCAAATAAAGCCAGTTTTACAGGTAAGAGTATCGGCAATAGCGGCAGTCTAGGCCGTGATTCTGCAACTGGAAGAGGAGGAGTATTAAGCCTAACTAAGCTACTTGAACTAAGTAAGAATAAAAAATCAAACATAACTTACGCTATTCAAGGATTTGGTAACGTCGGATCATACTTTTCGTCAACTGCCCATATTTTGCATCCCAGCTGGCAGTTAATCTCAGCCAGTGATTCCGAGGCTGCAATCTATAACAAAAACGGCTTAGACCCGATTCAAATTCAATCGTATAAAAAAAGCAAAAAAAGATTCTCGGATTATAAACAGCCTGGTACCGATCATTTATCAAATGATCAAATGCTTCATCTTGATGTAGACGTCTTAGTACTCGCCGGATTTGAAGACACAGTAAATATAAAAAATGTTAAAGCTATCAAAGCAAGTTATATTGTTGAACTCGCCAACGGACCAATTACTGGAAAAGCATATTCGTATTTAATTAGTAATAAAAAGACAATTCTGCCGGATATTTTAGCAAACTCCGGAGGTGTAATTGTCAGCTATCTTGAATGGGTTCAGAATAAATCTGACCAAGTCTGGACTGTAAATAAGGTAAATACTAAATTAGAAAAATACATGAACGATGCAACAACCGTGATTTATAAATATGCTGTAGCGCATAATCTTCCTCTGAAAGAAGCGGCATTCGATATAGCTATAAAAAAATTGTCAGACTTAAAACGTATTAGCTAAATTAAAACAATAGACTCGAAAATACATAAGTAGTAACATCTAAACAAGTGGTACGCTTATGAATCCAAACCTGAATCAACCTGAAACGCCTAACTCCAGTGCTAATTCTCCGATTCAATCATCGAACACCGAACCGAGACAAAACTTACCTCTTGATACAACTAATTCATATAATGTGCTGTCCATTATTGGATTTATTCTAGCGTATGTCATGCCAATAGTTGGTTTAATAGTATCTATAATTGGACTAGTCCAACTTAATCGCAAAAAACAAAAAGGTAGAGTTCTTGCGATACTTGGTATAATCATTTCTTCATTAATAATGGTCATATCTATCATAGGGCTAATTATTTTACTGGCGTTATACAGTACAGTTGGCAATATTACATCTAAAGACGGTAAATCTATAACTAGTGATATTAAAAGACAAGACGACATATCAGCAATTCAATTTCAACTAGATAGTTATTATTCTATAAATAAATTCTACCCTACTTATGCTGACATGAACGACGATGCCTGGTTAAGTGCTAACATGCCTAATTTAAACATTCAATCACTAACTGACCCGCCTTCTTTAAATCATAAACTTGCGGCGACGCCCGATAAATTTAGCTATTCTTACACCGTTACTCCTACAGGTTGCAGCAACACCGATGTCATGTGCAGTGCATATAGTCTAAGTACATATCTAGATAACGGATCGACATTTGATAAAACTTCTTTGAAAGTATTCTAGTTCGTTTACTCGTAGCGCAGAGCTTCAACCGGATCAAGCTTAGCGGCTCTCGATGCCGGATATAGACCGGCAAACATACCGATTAGAGTTGCAATACCAATTACAGTTAATATAAGCCAGATCGGAAGTCCAATAATATTATGAGCTTTTACTCCTTGACTAGCCAGCTGTTTGTTTACAAATATATTGGCAATTCTGGTTAGACCATAACCGACCGCCACTCCGAGCACTCCTCCCCAAAATCCAAGCATCGATGCTTCAAATGTAAAAAGTGTCCGTACAGCCGACCGCTTAGCTCCTACTGCCCTCATTACTCCTATTTCACGTGTACGTTCCATAATTGCCATAATCATGGTATTTACTACCCCTACAGCTGCAACAGCCAGTGCTATTCCACCAATGCCACCCAGTACTAATCCAATTATATTAAATATTGTAAGTTGCTGTTTAATAGACGCTTCGGCGTCAGCTGCACCAACACCTAGTTTTTTTATTTCAGTAGCAACACCAGCTGCGTTCTTAGAATTATCTACTTTTACTATCAGTCCGCTATATCCGCTCTGAGCTAACATATCTTGAACGACTAACTTGAACTGATTTGTCGGCTGACAGGGACCACGAACATTTTTACAGGCATTTTGCTGGGTCTTTTGATCAACCTGCACATTTTGATACATCTGCGATTCGCTCATTTGGCGCATCCATTCTAGCGGCACTCTAATGGTTTTGGAATTATTGCTTGTATCAACAATTCCAATAACCTTAGCAGTTAAAATAGTCGGTTTCTGTTGATTTTGATTATTTTGGTTATCACAAGGTCCGCTACACTGAACAGGCGGCTGGACATCGGCGCCAACTCCAGAGTAAAAATTTCTAGTTTGAAGCATGACTTGTTTATCAATCAAGCCCTGATAGTTATTTTTAAAGCCCATTTTGTCGGCATAATCAGAAGTAAGCGTAACAACTCCGGTTTTATCAGTATCATTAATGTCCCTACCGGCTAGAACAGTATTATTTATTATTCCATTTGCGTCGTAAGCACTAGTCTGTTCAGCAGAAAGTTTTTGACTACCGTAGCTAATTGCGTCGAATATACCGTTATCTGCAAGTCTAGAAACACCTATTACGTTAGGTATAACTTTAATTTTATCTACTAAAGCATCGCTAATCTTGACACAGCTATCGCAGTTGCCCCCTCCGCTATGTTGGGCATCATTAAAATTAAAAATGTCGCTTTTGGACGATACCGCAACCTGTTGAAGCATTCCATTTGACTCTACTTGACTTAAAAAGAAGGTCTTGGCACCGGTAACTAATGCCAGCATAATAGTTACGCTGGTAGCTCCAATTACAACTGCAAATATCGTAAGTGCGCTTCTTAGTTTTTGACGTCTAATATTTCTGAATGCTAGTCTTAAATAGTCGCTAAGCCTCACAACTAGTTACGCCTTTCTGAGATTTTACCATCATGAATTTCAACAATTCTTTGAGCTTGCCTCGCTACATTCATATCGTGAGTAATAATTAAAATAGTGATACCTTGTTTATTGAGATCATGGAGAAGTTTCATAATTTCCTGGCCTTTTGCTGAATCAAGGTTTCCAGTTGGTTCATCGGCAATAATAATTTTCGGTTTAACTGCTAGCGCCCGAGCAATTGCAACTCTTTGTCTTTGACCTCCCGATAATTGATTGGGTTTATGTTTAAGCCTATCTCCTAAACCAACCGCTTAAAGGCATTCCTTGGCTCTGATTTTTCTTTCTTTATTCTTCATCTTTGAAAATACTAGGGGCAACATTACATTTTCCAGTGCCGTATTAGTGCCTTGTAAATTAAATGACTGAAAAATAAAACCCACGTTTTTGTTCCTGTAGGCAGATAATTTATTGTCTTTGGTATGAGCAAGTTCATTACTATCGACAGTAACAGAGCCGCTATCGGCATAATCAAGTCCGCCGATAATATTTGCAAGTGTTGACTTGCCTGATCCGGACGGGCCAGTAATGGCAATAAATTCACCTGGGTTAACGACAAAACTTACACCATCAAGTGCATTAAGAGTCTCATCGCCTAAACGATATGTTTTTGTGACATTATTAAGTTCTATCAGTGCTGGCATATTTTTTCTTAATTTAATCTAAGCATAAGCATATTAAATAAAATTGCAAGCAATTATTGCATTTCAAGAGTAGAGACAAGTGTTAAACAAATATCTCTAACTTAATTATCAGATTGCTAAGCTACAATACATTAGTGACAAAAATTCCGATTAGAAAAACGCTAGCTATTGTATACGTTTCACTTCTATTAATACTGTTTATATACATTCGTACTTTCTGGACACCCGATATTTTGTTTGGCATACTTTTTGTATTTTTTCTCATAATCGGGCAAGCTAAGCGATTTATAGTTTACTTCTTGCCTTTTATTTTACTTTTACTATCATATGAACAACTTCGAAGTTTTGCGTCGCAAATTAATAAGCACGTGCATTTTTTAGAAATGGTTCGCTTCGATAAATGGGTTTTTCATGGGATATTACCGACAGTCTGGCTACAACAACATCTCTACTTTGGCCACGTCGCTTGGTACGACTTTTACTTTTACTTTTTATATATGCTCCATTTTGTAACGCCGATATGTCTAGCGCTACTTATTTGGAAATATAAAACTAAAGATTACTGGCTATATATCGTAGCACTGCTTCTGCTATCATATTCGGCTTTCATAACTTATCTGCTATTTCCAGCAGCGCCGCCTTGGATGGCTAGCAATATGCATTTAATAACTCCAATACATCATATATCCAGTGATGTCTGGGCTGCTTTTGGTGTTAAAAATTTCTCTGCCTATTATAATGAGTTGTCGCCAAATACTGTTGCCGCTGTTCCATCGCTGCATGCTGCCTACCCGCTATTATTTAGCTTGTTCATTAGAAAATTGTGGGGAAACAAGTGGTTTTGCCTTAGTCTTATTTATCCGATATCTATATGGGTAGGAGTAATCTATTTAGGTGAACATTATTTTATGGACGTTGCCCTAGGAATAATTTATGCCGTAGTTAGCTTTATGTTATCAAAATATGTTTTAAGATTTTTAAGCATGCTGTACTCGCATATAAACGTAAATCTAAGAAATAAGATAAATAAACTAGCTGAGGAATAATATGATAGATATAACAGAAGCTGAATTTGAAAAGTTAGTAAGTGGTGGAATAGATAAAATTCCAAAACTTTATTATGAAAAGCTTAAAAACGTAGTTTTTATAGTAGAAGATACACCTAGTGAAGACCAACGTAAAAAACTTGAACTACACTGCAATCAAACACTGTACGGATTATATGAAGGTATACCGTTAACAAAAAGAAACTCTGGCTATAATTTAGTACTGCCGGATAAAATAACAATTTTTAGACTGCCAATATTATATAATGCTTTTTCTTTTGAAGACGCTAAAAAACAAGTAAATAAAACGATATGGCATGAAGTAGCACATTATTTTGGACTTGATCATGATCGTATACACAATTTAGAAAACAGATAATTATAGATGTTTGACCCCTTTTAGTATAAGCTTTATGCTATAGATAAGATGGCAAAGTCAAATAAAACTGAATTTAAAATGCAACCAGAACTTTTGCTGACAACATCTGAAAAAACTAGCCTTGCTCTAAAAGTTGTGACAGATTTGCCAAATTTGGGATCAATGTTTTTACCCGATGATAATTTCTATAAAGACGCAGAGGCCATTAAAAACCTTGAGCTAAAAAAGAAAATTCTATGCGAATGGTTGGCTATTAAACCTAGCACAGTTAAAGTAAGATTTAACCAAATTATTCAGTCTTCAACCGTCGATATCGAGCTTAAAAAACAAAAACATTTTAATATTCAGTTGGAAGCAAAGTATAGTAACAATCCTTTTTACGTAGCAGCAATACTAAGTCACAGCCTGTCTCACGTGTTAGTAGAAAAATCCAAAGAATATGAATACATAACTAACGACCAGATTGAAGAAATTGTAGATCTAGTCAGCACCTATGCCGGATTAGGACTATTAATTTTAAACGGATATGGATATCAAAAAGGTTACTTCTTTGAAATTAAAAACCGACTATATAGTTTCCTAACTGGTAAACAAGGCAGTAATTTCTTAGGATATTATTCCTTAAAAGTATACGTTTCGATCTTTTTATTAGCTGGCAGAAGTTTCAATATATTGCCTCGCTCTTATTTAGAACACATGCTACCTGGAACCTACAAGCTACTAGCATTTAATCGTATTAAAAACTCTGGAAATATTTACCAACTAGATTTTACCGGTAAAGTTTTAAAAAAGACGAAACTAAATAATATCATAACTTCGCTTGTGTTAATTTTAGTAATAATTCTCAGTTCATTTTTAGTTTTCAGCTTTAGCCACCGAACTAAGACGTTATCGCCTGAGCTACAATCACTCAAAGACGACGTGGCAATATTAAAAAAAGAATACGATATTTGTCTGTCTAGTGTTGAAACTAAAAAACAACTATTAAATAGCAATGATCTTTTTGTACAACAAACTATTGAAGGCGACTTAAACAGATGTATTAGTATACGCAATCAACATAATAACTTAGTCGATAATTTTAACGCCGCCAAAAAATAAAGTTAAGCGGTGATATAATCTAAAATAACGATTATGGAACCAAAACTAATGAAACCGGAACCAATATGGCATATTGAAGTAGCAGTATTAATTGCTATCTTACTTCAGCTAAGTTTATCTCACGGACTTGTCATTGGACCTAAATACTTTGTAGCGATTACAGAAATCCTGCTACTGATTGGTTTAAGGCTTACTGCTACCACAGCTAACGATTCAGCCAGCAAGATAAGACGGGTAGCCGGAGTAGCACTTACTGCAATTGTGTCTTTTGTAAATATATCCTCACTGGTCTTAGTCTGCCGTTATCTAATAAACGGCGGCAGTGTCACCGGCAAACAACTGATCGTATCTGCTCTTGCTATATATCTTACTAACATGATCGTTTTTGGTCTTTGGTACTGGCAGCTTGACGGAGGCGGTCAGGGAGGAAGAGGAACCCACCGTCCACCAGTAGATTTTCTGTTTCCTCAAATGAGCACATCTGACAAAGCAACTGAACAATATAACTGGCGGCCGAGTTTTATGGACTATTTATTTATATCATTAACTAACGGAACGGCGTTTAGCCCGACTGATGCCCTGCCACTTACTCACCGCGCCAAGTTTCTAATGTCAATTCAAGCACTGGTATCTCTATCTACAGTTGCACTAGTAGCAGCTCGAGCAATAAATATATTAGGTTAAAAGTGTTCTCGAAGGTGACTCATGCTAAATTCCCAGTGAGCATCAGTTTTTTTATCTGGATTAAATATATTATCAGGATCAAAGATATTTTTAAGTAGTTTAAAATGAGTCATCATGCTTTTTGAGTACATCTGATGAAGCCACGGACCTCTAATCATACCGTCATTATGTTCGCCGCTTAATGAACCGCCGTAACTAAGTACAAGTTCGTTTACTTCTCTCATTGCTGGCGCCAACTTAATACGCTCTAGTTTTTCTTCTATCTTCATAAGCGGTATTACGTGGAAGTTGCCATCTCCCATATGACCGGCAACTGTAGCTAGCAGTTTATAGCTGTCGATAATCTTTCTAAGTTCTGGCAAAAATTCAGGCAAAACACTAGGTGGCACTACTAGATCGTCGATAAAAGGAGCTGTGTGCTTATCATGTACCTTTTTTCTAAGTAGATTAAAACTTTCTCTTCTCATAATCCAGAATTTTTGAGCTTTAGCTTCAGTATTATCTTCTTCAAATAGCGCTTGATGCCCAAATTCTTTTAAATCAGTTTTCATATTATGTACTTTTTGGCTAACTTCTTCGGCAGTTGCTCCGTTAAATTCGACTAGCAGTACCATTTTTGGAATGCCTCTGAATAACTTGAGAGCGTCGGGAATCAACTGTATGCCTAATTTTGCCATGCCAAGCCATCCGATGGTCTGATGAAAATAATAGAATAATTTAAAACTGAGCATCAGAGTATAATTGTCAAATCCTTCAAATGTCGCCGGATTATGGGTAATTACTTTATTGATTACGTCGCCGAGATTATCCATCTTTCGAAGAAAAATAACTAATGTACCGGAAAATAAAGGACGGTCGACTAATCGAAATTTAATATCGGTAACAATACCTAGCGTGCCCTGCGATCCAATAATTGCCTGAGTAAGATCAAAAATACCTGTTTGTCTGTCCCAGATATTCCATAAATGATAAGCTGTTGAATCTTTAGAAACTTTCGGTTTAGCAGCCTTTATTTCATCGTAGTTGGAATCTACAAGATCAAATACGTGCTTATATAAACGACCCTCAAAATCATCTTGTTTCATTTTGCTATCAAGTTCTTTTCTTGTTAGAGGTTTAACTATGTACTCTTTGGCGTCGGATAACACTACTTTTAGTTCGTCAACAAATTTTTCAGTTTTACCATATTGCAGCGATTTCTCACCACCGGAATTATTGGATACCATCCCACCGATAGTACATAAGTCGCGACTGGCCGGAAAACTAGGCATTAAAGCATTATGCTTAAATGTTTCAACTTCGAAGTCTCTATAAAAAACGCCGGGTTGGGCATGAGCCGTTCTGTTATTTACTTCATATATATTATTAAAGTATTTCGTCATACTAAGTATGACCGATTGACTAATTGCAGCTCCGCTCATATCAGTACCAGCTGACCTTACGGTAACTGAAATATGATTTTTTGTTTTCTTTTTAGCGGCTAATAACAGACTGACTACTTTTTCAATATCGCTGCTGTTTTTAGGATATAAAACAACTTCAGGCACTAATTCAAACATACTGGCATCATGGCTAACCAGATCCCGAGTTTCGATACTAGTATCAATATCTCCAGCGAAAGTGCTGGATTTCAAATTTTCTAAAAACGAATCCATACTGCTTTAGCTTAACGATTTATTTCTAAAGTCGCAACCTCTTACATTTATATCGGTGACGTGTTACCATTTAACGGAAAAAGGCATAAGCATTAATTCTTTATAAAAAAGGAAAATCCTGGGTGAGCAAACACAAAATAGTTATTATAGGTGGAGGTTTTAGTGGCATAAAAGCTGCTCTAGATTTATCGAAAGATTCTAGATTTCATATTACCTTAATCAGTGACCATACAAATTTTAGATATTATCCAACACTTTTCAGAACAGCAACCGGCGGACCGCGAGTAATAGCCAGTCTACCGTTAAAAGATCTTTTTGAACATAAAAATGTATCGGTAGTGATCGAGCGAGTCAATAAAATTGATAAATTAACGCGCACTGTCTCGACTACCGATAATCATACATTTGAATACGACGCGGCAATCTTCGGTCTTGGCGTTAAAACTAATTATTTTGGCATCAAAGGACTTGAAAATTTCTCGTATGGCATAAAAACCGTTAGTGAAGCAGAAAGATTAAAAGCGCATATTCATAAACAGCTGTTAGAACTTCAACATCCCGATCTTAACTATGTCGTAATCGGCGGTGGTCCAACCGGTGTAGAGCTAGCTGGAATTTTACCTTCGTATATTAAAGAAGTTTGTAGACAGCATGGAATAAAGCACCCTAACATTCACGTAGATCTTGTTGAAGCATCGCCAAGATTACTGCCACGTATGCCTAAGGAATTATCAAAAGTTGTAGCAAGAAGAATGCGAAGATTAAAAATAAGGCTCTACTTAGGTACAGCCGTACAAGCTCAAACGGCAGATGCATTAATGGTTAACGATAAAAGAATTCTTAGCCATACAGTAATCTGGACTGCTGGGATTGCCAATCACCCTTTTTTTGCAGATCAGGATTTTCAAACAGCTAGAAATGGAAGAGTTAGAGTTGATCAGTTTTTGCAATCTGATCCCGGTGTCTACGTTCTTGGTGACAATGCCGACACACCATATTCCGGTATGGCACAAACAGCCATTTATGACGGCAAATTTGTAGCAAAAAACTTAATTCGACTGGCCGATTATAAAAATCCGAAACCATATTTTTCAACCGAACCGGCTTATGTATTTCCGGCCGGACCGAGATGGAGTGCTGTATTATGGAAAGGGATCAGAATTGACGGATGGTTAGGATATCTTCTAAGAAGAGCGGCGGATTTTATTGGCTACCATGACTTTGAGCCGTTTTATAGAGCTACAGAGCTATGGATGGCTGAAGAGGACAGTGAAGAATCTTGCCCGCTCTGTGCACGATTATGACGGTTTTACTGTTTAATTTCTATTAACTCTTCTTGTTCTAGCTTATCGTCTAACACAGGATCATAGACCGACAAAGCTAGCTCAGCTAGCGAAGCACGAACGTCATATCTAGGTTTAACAGAATTTAACCTCTTCTCAATATCTTCTGATCGATAAGCATCGGGATATCTGCGTCTTAGCTCAGCTATGATCCAATCGGCCTTCTTAGTCTTATCGACTAAACCGTGTGCCAGCAGTTCTTTATGAAGCATCATCAAACCAAAACCTTTTTTAAGATTTTGTGAATCATCAACTACATTTCGGTGCTTAAGATCTTTTGTCTCAAGAACATTAGATTTTAATAAAAAAGCGGCGCTAAGAGTTCTTTCAGTATGATAGTATGGATTTTGACCATCGAAATCTGCAACATAGTCGGGAAAAGTTTGCTGCATATAACAAGCGTTTCCAAGGGCGTCTATACATAACTCATAAAATATCCAGTCAGTTGATATGACTTGTAGTTTTTTTTGTATATTATTATCTACGACTAAATTTTGTAATTTAAATATTTCTTCCAGTTCTGTTCGTCTTATGCCTATATCAATAAGACTCACCATCATAGCCCGGACTCGTGGTGGATCATTTCTGTTTATTTCGGTACTATTTGTTTCATCATTTATTATTGACTGAACAGTTAAACACGGCGTTATTATCGGATGATTTTTATGAATAGAGGATTTGCTAATAATAGTTGCGACGTCCTCTTTTCTGACTGGAACTTCTACAAAATGAATTTCATTTAAATGCATTCGATATACCGGTTCAAATCCAGGATCAAGTCCTAGTCTTAAACAATCATTTATAACTTCCGATGCCATACCCTTTGCATAATCGGTACCGTAGTCTTTAAGACCGGGGTTTTGTTCTGTAGTTTCTTTAAATTCTTGACTGTCCATATTAATCTTTAATTAATCTTAGAATTATTATCTCGCCAAGTCTGGATATCTTTATGATTACCATTTACAAGCACGTCTGGTACTTTTAGACCGTTAAAAACCTGAGGACGGGTATACTGCGGGTACTCTAAATTATTATCGTCACTGAAGCTTTCAATTTCGGCGCTCTGTTCTCCGCCTAGCACTCCAGGAATTAATCTAACAACACTGTCAATTATTATCATTGCCGGTATTTCACCGCCTGTTAATACATAATTGCCAATTGAAATTTGCTTATCGACTACTGAAGTAATTCTTTCGTCGTAACCCTCATAATGGGCGCAGACAAATATTTTATTAAGTTTGTTTTCTAATAAACTTTTCGCAATTGATTGTTTGTAAGTTTGACCACGAGGAGTTAATAAAATAACCTCAGAATTTGGTACTTTATTTTTTGCAAAATTAACTGCGTTAAACAAAGGTTCTACCATAAACAGCATTCCATCACCTCCACCGTAAGGTGTATCATCAACAGATTTACGTTTACCTAGTCCAAAATCTCGCAAATTAATATAGCTTAGTTCGACTAACTTTTTTTCCTGAGCTTTCCATAGCATGCTCGAGTTAAGTACTGACGGGAATATCTCAGGAAATAAACTAATAACTTGTATTTTCATCAATAATATTATATCACATGTAAAACAAAAAGAACCCCTACGGGCTCGTTCTGTCACATAAAGCTCCCATTCTTACGAATGGCTCGCAGAGCTTATTTATATTGTTTGTTTTTACCGCTGTTAAAGGCTACAGCCGAATACATGGTATATTATAACCCCTAATCGTCGAATTCTTCAAGTTCTTTTCTGGTTTTGCTAACAAAATCACTTTCGGCTTGATTTGTATCTTCTTCGGTTCCAATTGGCTCATCGGCGACAGCCTCAACCTTAGGTTCTTTTTCTATAGGTTCGTTTTGTTCCTGAGGTGTATTTTCATCAGAGCGAACTTCGTTTTGGGCTGCATAATTAGTAGGATGTCCCATCGGTACGCCGTCGATAACATCAACGATTTTAAGATTGTACCTAGCTTCATTTTTTGTACCTAACGCTCTAAGCAGCGTTCTAAGCGACTGTGCTGTTGCTCCTCGTTTTCCGATGACTCGGCCTAAATCGTCAGCGTCTACAGTAAGTTCTAGCAAGACACCTTTTTCGTCAATTCGTCGCTGGATTACTACTGCATCCGGTTTACTCACTAATGATTTAACAATATATTCTATGAATTGTTGGTCAATGGTACTCATCAGACGCCTTCCTTGTTCGGTTACTTACAGTATTCTATTATAACAAATCAAGTTGCATTGCACAGGCAAACTAGCAATAAAGATCTTTTAATTTCGTAGCTCAATTATTTAGTTTCAGTTTCAGCGGGCTCGGTTTCAGGTTGTTCAGTTTTCTCGGTCTCACCTTTTGTTTCAGTGCTTTCAACTTTTTGCTCAGTCGCGGTTTCTTCTACTACTGTTTCTGTTTTGACTGACTGTTCAGACGAATTAACTTCAACTTTAGACTCTTCGGCTGGAGCTTCAACTGCGTTTGCTCTAAGTTTATCTGGGTGTCTAATCGTTCCTGTTTTTACGCTTGAGCTTTTATACCATTTTGGAAGTGTAACGCCTTCATTTTTTAAAAGGTTAGCAACTCGATCTGAAGGCTGTGCGCCGTGTTCTAAATAAAAACTCGCTTGATCTTTATCAACCGTTGTCGCCTTTGTATGTGGGTTGTAGTTTCCTAACTGGGCTACTACTTTACCACTTTTAGGATTACGGTGTGAATCTTGTACTACAAGTCGAAACTGGGCATAACCTTTTCGACCTGTACGTTGCAAACGAATAGCTAACATATAATAATTAAATCCGATCTCTTTCTAAATACTTAAGATTGTTATTTAAATCTTTGGTCATTTTACAGATTATGGCCTCTGTTGTCAACCCAGCTAAATAATTAATTTGAGTTTTGACTATCTTTACTCGCATTAAGCGCGGCCTCGGCTGCAGCTACTTGTCCGGCCTGCTTGCTAGGTCCGATGCCCTCACCTATTTGCTTACCGTCTACAAACACTCCGACACTGAATATTTTATCGTGATCCGGTCCGTCTTCTGTTAATACTTTGTATACTGGTGTAAAACCATCTTCACTCTGGACTAGCTCCTGCAAATGAGACTTGGGATCTAGCCAAGAACCGCTATTCAGTATTTCTGAGAAAGTAGTAAGCAGGCTGTTTTTTATAAAGTTTTTGGCAGCCTCGTATCCTTGATCTAAATATATTGCACCGATTACTGCTTCGTAGCAGTTGGCAAGTATTTGAGCTCTTGCTCTTACTGTTCCTCGCTTTTCACCTCGGCTGAGCCTAAGCAGCGGCTCAAATTCATTTCGAAGTGCAGCAGAGCCGATACTTTCAGTACGAACTAAAGCGCTCCTCCAGTTTGTTAATGTACCTTCGGGATCATTGTGTCCAGTATACAAATACTCGGTAACGACAAGTTCTAATACCGCGTCGCCTAGAAATTCCAATCTTTCATTATGCTCTTTGGCAGTTTTTCGGTGTTCGTTAACATACGATCTATGTGTAAAGGCAGTAACTAGCAAATTAATATCATTAAACGTGACACCGATTTTATCGGTAGCGAATTTAATATATGAGTTCAAATCTTGCATATGTTTAAGCAGTTGATTGGCGGATTTTCTTTAAACCAAGCAAAATAATTTTACTTATATCTTCATATTCTATTTTTTCTAACGCCTCGCTAGCTGGAAACCATTTTATTCCGTTCATCCAGTCTTCCGGTTTAATATCATCTGTATCGCCTAAGGCTTCAACTAAAAATATCTCTGTTGTCATAAGCACGAGACTTTGTTGACGGCGATATCTGAAATTAATTTTACCAAGCCAGCCGTATACCTTAAGTTTCTTAAGTCCAGTTTCCTCACTAACTTCGCGGCCGGCTGTTTCTTTACTCGTCTCACCTTCTTCAATATGACCTTTAGGTATTGTCCAGCGGTTTTTAGCATCTTGAATTAGCAGTATTTCAACCTGCTTCTTAGCATTCCGCCGATAAACTATTCCTCCGGCCGTAGGTTCACGAACTACCTCGCTGATAGCCGGTCGTCGCCTGTTTACTAAATTACGAAATCCTTGAATTGGTTTAGGTCTTTTCATGACTTTTTACTTTCTATTGGTGCTTTCGGTTTTCCTGTAGTACCTTCTTCTATATTTCGAAGTACTGTACCTAGCACACCATTAATAAATTTAGATGAGTTATCTCCACCATACGCTTTTGCAAGTTCTACAGCTTCTTTTATCACTACTTTCGGTGGGATGTCGGTATCGTGCAGAAGCTCATAAACTCCCATCCTTAAAACTATTTTATCCATTCTAGCAATCTGATCAATTGGCCATTCAGGTGCAACTGGTTGTAAAATTTTGTCTAGAGATTTTTGTTTGGCATCAACACCTTTAACTAGCCGTTCGATAAAATCTCTATCGTCAACCATATCATGGTACCTGTGAATATTACGCTCTAAAACTTTGTCTGAGCTGAGACTGGCGTCATTACAGTCACGACGGAAATCCTGCTCATATAATGTTTGCAGTGCAATTATACGACCGAGGTGACGATTAGATGCCATATTGTTAAATCCCTCTTATATTTCTCACAGTATAACCTACATAGGTATAAGCTTTTAAACTTTTGATGTTGAGGTCACTTCAGCTGATAATTTTTTACCAGATTCTTTTCTAGTGGTAAAAACTTTTACTGGTGAACGGCCATTAACAGCTCTTGCAAGCTTAAGTACTAAATGGCTGCGGCGTGTTCCAGTCCGACGCGGGCTTGTCCGCTTTTTTGGTTTACCCATAAAATAACAACTCCTTTCGCATGATTATTCTGACAATGTTATCTATATTATAACTTCTGACCCTATATATTTCAATTAATTATATATTGACATTGTGGTTATACTTATGTTATAATACTTAACATGAAAAATACTGGTGTGATAGTGGAAAACTTTTTGGACCGAAGAATGGAACAAGTTGCTGCAGAAAAAAGTGGCTGGATTTCTGGTCATGTTCAATATTCTTTGGATAGATTCGGGGGATTTGTAAGATCTTTGCTAAAGCTGGAAACAGATAATCCAGTTCATAATCGTCGTACTGGCGCCGGCGTTGCACTAGCTGGAATCGCCTTACTCAGCGCAGGCGGTTTAGCGGCAGCAAATATGCCTGACGTTGTTATACCGCATCCAATCGATACCAGTAAAACTATATGTATTTTTAGTGATAAAAAGACCGACTATACCGAATACCAAGTTCAGCCAAACGACGGCTTTGGCGACGTTGCTGTAAATAACCATGTCTCTGGCGTTGATTTTAATAATTGCCTAGGTAGTTTTGCTACGAAAGTTTTAAGCATCAATCATATTGACAGGTTAATGCCAAACCAGGATATCTTAGTACCAGAAGCAGTAGTTAAAGTTATAACCCAGCATCAATAAACTTATATAACTATACTCAGTATCTTATTTGGTATGTATATAGTTTTAACTATTTTTTTATCAAACAAATATTTCTCAACATTTTTATTTTCTTTAGCAAGTTTAATTACTTCCTGTTCAGTTTCGTTATTTTTGACGTCAAGTGTCGCCCTTACTTTTCCATTTACCTGAATAACAATCTTTACTATATCTCGGATTAAATATTTTTCTTCAGACTCCGGCCACTGGCTAATATGGATTGAATCATTATGCCCTAGTTGATGCCATAATTCTTCAGTGATATGAGGAGCAAACGGCGCCAAAAGTTTAAGCATAATTTCAATTGCAAACGACCAAGAGTCTTTATTTTTAAATCCAGCCCCCGATTTAAATTTATAAAGCTTGTTTACAAACTCCATTAACGAAGCGATGGCGGTATTAAGTCCAAGTTGTTTAAGATCATTCGACACGCTAACAATTGTTGCATGAGTTTCTTTTAACAGCTCAACTTGCTCAGTAGCATCATTAAATTGTTGATCGTTAAATTCCTGAGTTATATTCCAGACTCGTTGCAAAAATCTGAAACTACCACCCATTCCCTCGACACTCCAACTCGCCATTTGATTCCAAGGACCGATAAATAGCTCCATAATTCTAACCGAGTCTGCACCGTAGCCCTGATCAATAATAACGCCCGGCTCAATCGTATTATTCTTACTTTTACTCATTTTCTGACCATCCGGGGCAAGAATCATACCCTGATTTCTAAGTGTTTTAAATGGTTCTTGAAAGCTAATTAAACCTTCGTCATACATTACCTTGGTCCAAAACCTAGCATATAGTAAATGCATGACGGCATGCTCCGCACCACCGATATAGTCGTCAACAGGTAACCATTTATCGACAATCGATTTATCAAACGCCTGACTTGCATTATGCGGGTCAGCAAAACGCAGAAAATACCAGCTGCTACAGGCGAAACCGTCCATAGTATCAGTTTCACGTTCAGCTTTGCCTCCGCAAATAGGGCAGGTTGTATTTACAAACTCTGGCACACTAGCCAGCGGACTGCGACCGTCGCCACTAGGCTGATAGCTCTCCATAGCGGGTAAAACTACCGGTAATTGATCTTCCGGTACCGGTACTGCGCCGTGCTCTGGGCAATGAATAATAGGTATCGGCGCTCCCCAGTAACGCTGCCTACTAATAAGCCAATCACGAATCTTATAACTTACATGGGTTGTAGCTAGCTGTTTGTCTTCCAAATACTGAATTATATTTTCACGAAGCGGACCGGCCGCCTGACCGTTAAATTCTTCCGGTTCAGTCAGAATCCCATTTTTCATATCTGTATAGCAAACTTCTAGATTTTTAACTTTTTCAGCCTGTATTTTATCTGCCGGGAAAAGCACCGGTTTTAGTTTTAAGTTATATTTTTTTGCAAAACGAAAGTCTCGTTCATCATGAGCCGAGCATTTTACGATTCCAGTTCCATAATGAGAAATTGCGTAGCTGGCAACCCAAATAGGTAAATCACCGTTGCCAACCGGATCGACAATATAACGGCCGGTAAATATACCCTCGACATTTTCCTCATCGGTGTAGCCCTTGGCATCCCTTTTTTTAATCATATCGCCGGCAAATTCAAGTATTTGTGCCTCGTCAGTTGTGCCACTAACAAGTTCAGCTAAAAATGGATGGTCTGGTGCAATTACGACAAACGTATCGGCCCGAAATGCTTCAAAGTGAGCCGAAAAAGTTTGTATTTCTAAATTAGTGTCCTTAACCGGTGCAGTAAATACCATACCTTTCGATCGTCCGATCCAGTTACGCTGCATGGTTTTAATTGATGAACTCCAATTAACGCTATCTAGATCGTGCTCTAATCGATCGGCATAATCTGTAATCTTAAAAAACCATTGCTTTAGCGCCTTTTTCTCGACTATCGCACCGCTGCGATCAGCCCGCCCGTCGATTACCTGCTCATTCGCAAGCACCGTTTTATCTACTGGGTCCCAATTAACTAAAGCTTCTTTTTGGTATGCCAAGCCTCTTTTAAACAGCAGTAAAAACAACCACTGTGTCCATTTATAGTAATCAGGGTCACTACTATTTATCTCCCTAGACCAATCGTAGCCGAATCCCATTTGAATAAGCTGTTGTTTAAATTTAGCAGTGTTCTTCTCAATTGCTAGCTGGGGACTGGTTCCGGTTTTAATCGCATACCGCTCAGCCGGAAGACCAAACGCATCCCAGCCCATTGGATGTAAAATGTTAAAACCGCGCATCCGTTCGTATCTAGATAAAACATCACCGATAGTATAATTTCTTACGTGGCCGACATGCATAGCAGCGCCGCTCGGATAAGGGAAATATTCTAAAATGTATTTACTTGGCTTAGCACTCGTAGTCTCGGCCTTATAAAGCTGCTGTTTTTCCCAAGAATCTTGCCACTTCGATTCAATGTCTTTAGGGTTGTACCGCTTCATTTAAAAAAACTCCAAAAAATAATTAATAACATTATAGCTGTTAAACAGTTAAATTAATACGACTTATAAATTCAGTTCTTAGTTATTTAATTCAGGGTTTCTTACTAAACTCTCCACTAGAGCCTTCTGGAAGATTTAATAATTGTTTTACCGTGACAAGCTTATACTTAGTTTTAAGAATTTCAATAACTTTAGGTAGTGCCGATATAGTATTTTGCTTAATATCATGAAGTATTATTATGCTACCTGGCTTTACTTGAGAAGCAATAGTTTGGACCAAACTACCGGGATCCTTTAATTTCCAGTCTTGCGGATCAATATTCCAAAGAATAAACGGCATATTTACTGATTTCAATACGTTTGCATTTATTGCTTCGTACGGTGGACGAAAATATTTCGGTGCCGGCAGACCAGCGGCAATAACCGCTGCCTGGGTCTTATTTATCTCATCTTTGATCTGGGCATTGTTTAATTTTGTAAAGTCGGGATGGCTCCAGCTATGGTTTTCCACTTCATCACCGGATAACTGCATTCTAACAAGTAAACTGCTATTTTGAGCAACCCGGTTTCCTACTACAAAAAAAGTCGCAGGAGTATTATATTTATCCAAAATATTGAGTATTTGAGGTGTCGTAACCAAGTTAGGCCCGTCGTCAAAAGTAAGAGCAATGCACGTGTCTATATTGCAATCAGGCTGACTTTCGGAAACTACAGCCAGCGGCAGGGTTTGGAAATATACAATGCGTCTCTTTTGTTCGATCTGATTATTTGTAGATTCATTTTTTCGATAGTTAGTTGGTTGTAATCCGTAGGCTTCGGCAGCTGATCCTCTTAATATAAGTAGACCTAGAGTAAGTAAAACGGCAGTAAATATACGCGAAAAAGCTTTAAGCTTAATATAAAAAGCTGATACAACCCTGAGACTCCCCATCGACTAATTATTATACGTAAGTTTATACCTGGTTACTAGGTTAAAATTTAAGAAACTTTTAGTCTCCAATCGTCGTAATTAGGCAATTTGCCTGTTAATACGTCCTGATATATTGATTTTAGCAGTTTAGTAACTTGACCTATTTTTCCGTCACCGATTGGACGACGATCAACACTCAGTACCGGAGTAATTCGTACGCTTGATCCGCAAATAAATATTTCATCGGCAGTGTATAACTCAGATCTGTCAACAGCTCTTTCTATGCATTCAATTTTATTATTTTTGGCGATAATTCTAATACTATCGCGGGTAATGCCTTCAAGTAAATCAGTAGAATTATCAGGTGTAATTAGTTTATTATCTTTTATTATAAATATGTTAGCGACAGTACCTTCGCTGATATGCCCATTTGAGTCAATTGCAATAGCGTCGTCGTATCCATTAAGAATCGCTTCGTTTTTCATAAGACTTGCATTAATATAACTACCGTTTAATTTTGCACGAGACGGAATAGCATTATCGGCTGTTCTTTGCCAACTTGAAACGCAGACATTTATGCCATTTAAATTTAAAACTTCAGTCAAAGGATATATAAAAGCGCTAAAACTGTTTTTTAGTCCGTGAATCTTGGTGCCAGCTAAATTCTCATCTATAAATGCCGTTGCTCTAATCAGTACGTCCTGATGAATTTTATTCGATTTAATCAGCTCAATTATAGTTGACTCAAAAGCTGAGTAGTCCCAATCAGATATAAATTCATGAAAGTCGATTATTTTGGCAGAGTTTATCAGCCTCTTATAATGGTCTTTAATTCTAAAAATATTAATCTCTTTAGTATCAGGATTAACGTATGCGCTAATGACAGTGTAGATCGATAGACCATATAAAATAGGCGAACTTGTAATACTTAAATTTGCATCTTTAAAATCAACAAATTTATCTCTTAAAAAAACTTTTGAGTTTTCGATTATAAATGATTTATCCATTTAATATTTTAAAACTGTTTAAGATAATTAGTCGTAAATGAAGTTTGAAGACGTTTTTTATGTTCAAATTTTTCAAAAGCATAGTCAATCAGCTTTTCAACTATCTCAACGTTACTTATTCCTTTTAACCGCCAATTATGTGCATAAAGTCCACCAGGCAGCGGATTTAGTTCGTTAAAGTATACTTTTTTAGTTTTAGAATCAATTAACAGATCGATTCGAGATATTCCACTACATCCGATTGCTTTATATACCGAAAGTGCCATATTTTCTGCCTGTTCGTAAATATCTTTTGAAAGATCAGCCGGTATGGTGCTATAACCTTGGGTATTACTGCCACTGATTTTCGAGTTTTTACCTTTTTTGCCGCCTTGCAAATACTTAGTATCAAAATCAAAAAAATCATCGTTTTTAGCAGTAGGTTGTTCGACAAATGCGGCCACTGGATCGTCGTTTCCGATAATTGGTACTGTCACTTCAACTAGATTATTTACTCCGCTTTCAACAATGATTTTATCGTCGTAGTGAGCTGCTACTTCTAGTGCGTTATTTAACTGGGCTTTATCTGTAACCTTTGTAATGCCTATACTTGAGCCTAAATGCGCCGGCTTTACAAATAACGGATAAGATAGCACATCAATTTTTTTTAATGCCGAAGAAAAATCTTCAGATAAATCCTTAGAACTTAGTCCCACCCAAGGTGTACTGGCAATATCATTCTGCTCGGTGACCTGTTTAGCCAGGACTTTGTCCATAGCGATTGTGCTAGCTTCCTGCGAACAGCCAACATAAGGAACTCCTGCCATTTCAAGCAAACCCATTAGCTCACCATCTTCGCCGTGCGTACCATGGGTAGCTGGAAATACTACATCAATTTTTAGATACATTTTTCTACCGGCGAACTGACTAGATTTAACCAGTGTTAGCCCATTATCAAAAAGCAGGTGGACTTTCGATGCTTTCTTTACAAAATCGGATATTCCATCTGACCTATATAACTCAATATCTTTTAGTTTTTCGTCCCAATACCACGAGCCGTCCTTGGATATATAAATTGCTTCAACCCGGTAGTTCCCAGATAGTTCAAGTGGTTTAATTATGCTGGCCAGGGCTGTAATTATTGATACGTCATGTTCAGCAGATCGACTACCAAAAATTACGGCGACGGTTTTCATAAATCAATTATATCACTAAATTACAATTGTTTACGATTAATTGTAATTATCTGTCCAATCGTTTTGTAACATGACTACATCTCCGTTTGCTATAAAGTGTTCTAAATTAGTATAAAACTTCAGCGGATCATTCTCGATTTTAACAACTCCCATATAGTCGCCAGATGACATTCCCTCTTTTATAAAAGATGTTACTGAATTATCCATAAGTATTACTTGGTCAGGATTAGCCTGAGCGATTGCCCTACCAAGCTCTTTATGTACAGTCTTAGTTTCGCTACCTTGATCGACTAAGCCGGGTGTGACGTAGATTCTTTTTTTTGCCGGTAGATCAGATAATAAATTTAGTCCAGCCTTCATGCCTTCTATGTTCCCGTTATAGGCATCATCTATTATCCAAGCACCGGCAAGATTTCTAGGCTGCATCCGATGTTCAACTGGGACTATTTTACTAATACCAAGTTTAATTTGATCTGGCGAAAGTCCTAACTTGCTTGCTAGTGCTATAACCAGCGAAAGAGGGCCAACCTGATGTCTACCTAGCAGTTTGGTGTCAACTTTAATACTCAATTTATCTTTAGCTATCAGAAAATGGGTACCGCTAAAATCGATCTTAACATTGCTTATATGCCAGCCTAGAACATTGTGACTATCATATGTGTTGAAGCTTTTTTTAATGTACGGCGATAAAGCTACTGATTCTGCGTTGGCGTAAATATTATTGTCGCTGACAAAGTTTTGAATACTTATCAAGTCATCGCCGGCTGCCTGTATTGTCAAATAATGGTCCAAATGAACAGGTGCTAGTCCTGTTATTATCGCTATATCGGGACTTGTAACTTGTGCGAATCTTATAATGTCCCCAGGCTTCCCTTCTCCATATTCTATTATAAGTATGTCTTCGTCACCCGACAGTTGCTTTGCAAAATGAGCGTGTGATATTGGAACATTTTTATTAGCCGGAGTTGCCTCAACTTTTAACCCGCAAGAAAGTACGGTTAACAGCATTTCTTTCATGCTTGTCTTGCCGTAGCTACCGAGAACAGCGATAGTCTTGGCATTATGACTTGCAAAAATATCTTTTGACAACGCGACCAGTTTTTTGGCTTTAGGTTTCGCGATCAATAAATTACCTAGCAGTAATGGCAATGTTATTAAAGCAGCCCAAATAAACGGGTATAATATAATACTCGCCCCGCTAATTAGACTTATCCCTGTACTTTTAGAAGTAAGTCCCATCCCAAGAAAAAATAAACTTACAATTAGCTGCAATACAATGCCAAATTTCATAGCTAAAAGTAAAAGATTAGCTGATCTTGTATTATCTAGTTTTCTGCGAATCATAACTTTTTTAAAGTCAGTAGTTCTTAAATACCAGCGAAAGTATGGCTTTATCTGATACTCAGTGCCCTGAAGCATATAAACTACGGCACTAGGATAGTTCGGCGAATAAAGCGATAACAGCCAATTAATCATTTATAAAATCCTGCATCAATTTTAAGACTATTTCAGGCCTGATTGTATGAACAAAGTGATCTGCGCTACCGATTATTTCTAATTCAGAATTAGCTATTAGTTCATGGTAGATCCGGCCGTAAATCGGTGGTGTCGCCTTATCATTATCGCCGTAAATTAAAAGTGTAGGTTGCGTAATTTCTCTAGCGCTAGATTGTACGTCTTCTGACGCAGTTTTTTTAAAAGTTTCTTTTAAATTTGGCACAAGCAACATATCTGATCCGACTGTTCCATATAATTTTTTTTGAAGTTTTTGTTTGGAAGAGAGCGGCAGCCAGAAAGTTGCAACTTTGCCAGTCTTGGCAATCACTTTCAAAAATAACCTTTTGCCTTTTTGCTGATCTCTAATTCCGGCTGATGATAGCAGAACTAGTTTTTCGGCATCAAGAATATTGTCTGCCACGCTTTTTATCGCTACTGCGCCGCCATTGGAATGTCCAATTAATACTTTTACTTTACCTATATCTAATTTAACTAAAAATGAGCTCAGAAATTTTGCATAATCAGATAAACCCCAAACTTCTTTTGGTGCCTCAGTTTTACCAAACCCCGGTAAATCCAGTGCGATAGTTTTATATTTTTTGGCCAAGTTATTTCTGAGACTATTGAAGGTTTGTAGATTATCACCCCATCCATGTAAAAATAATACTACTTCACCGCTGCCCAGCATTTCATAGTTAGTCATTAGATCATCGACTACAATATTCATGTTAATAAAAGTATAGCCGAGGTTGTTATGCTTACCTACTCGATTGCTTGGACTTTTTGTTGCAATTCTTGAATAGAAATAGCATTTACAGGTAGTTTTGTAATTCTAGAATTTATACCAAAGCTGCCATATACTTCTTCTCTAACATTTGTTGTATATTGAATTTTCTTAATCTGCTGAGTCCAGGCATCAACGACAAATTGAAAATTAAGCGGAGCAGTACTCTTATAATCTGATGCATTAGTTTGTGCAAGTTGTGTAAGACCAACGTCGGCACCGAATTTTTTAAGTAAACTGATATACGACTCGGCATTAACAACTACGTTATAGCTGTATGTCGGTCTACCGCCGACAATAGATTTTTTAACTTTAGAATAATCTGTTTTATAAACGTTATTTTTAACTATATAACTAACAATATCTTTTCTCTGTTTTAAAGGAAGGTTCGCAAATGGCAATACGCCAAGAACTGATTGATTATATAATTGGCCACTAGTCGAGTCCTTGCCGCCATCATTTTTGCCCCATAAACCTATAATAGAGCTAAAATCTTGGGGCTTGCCCTGGGCATTTTTTTGATCAGTTGTTACAAAATTATATCTCACATAATCTGATGAAGGGGTACCAATAACATTTGTAAGTACATGAAAAGCACCAGTTCCGGTTTGAATAATTTCATTGGTACCGGCAGCTTGAGGCGTCACTTTTGTAGTGACGTAGACTTTTTGATTTAACGATTGTCCGGTTGCACCTTGAATTGTCTGTCTGCTAAATGAGCTAGTTTGAAAAGCATTATCAATAGCACCTAAAAATACTCGCTTAGAGCTGCTGTGTACGAAGTGCCACCAGCCCCAGCCGCCGACTAAAAATAATAAGACTGCCAAAACTACGAAGACTTTAACGATTAACTGATTGTAATAAAATGTTCCAACCTTTGTAACACTAGTCGATTTCGCCATTACTCTATTGTATCAGTTACGATGATGAAATTAACACATTTAGTAATAAAGACAACTTATTTTATAAAGTTGCACGATATTAATAATTGAAATTCATCTATATAATACAATCCTGTAAACAATTTGGGGATATAGCTCAGTTGATTAGAGCGCTTGCCTGGCAGGCAAGAGGTCCGGGGTTTGAGTCCCCGTATCTCCACCAATCTACGCATTTCGGGCAAATGGTACAGAGGTAAAGCACCCACGAATGATCCGGAACTTCAAAAGGCCGGATTTCTTTTTCACAACACTGTCCCTGTAATGCGTTTCTATAAATCCCCCAGGTAACCGTGCAACTGGTACTAGAAATACCACATTTACAGATACAAGATAGGCTTCGCCGGTAGTTACTAAAACCCAAAAAGCTCTTGCTTGCAAGTTGGTGTATTAGATAGTTAACTAGATACAGAATGAACGGAGAGGGACAAGTACAAAAAACAGTCAGCACAAGTGACTCGACAGCTGAGCTAAGGAGTCTTCTCGGCCAGTTAAAGTCGTTAGAAAGTGATCGGAGAGACGCTCAGACTCGCCTTGTCAATACAGACTCAACTCAGCGTTCTAGCCTCTTAAGGGACGTGCTTACTATATCGATAACCTTATTGATTGGTGCAATGACACTTTACACTGTCGCACCGCATCTAGTACGTACCCCGGTGCTTTTCTTTATTTCATTAACATTTCTGTTGTTAAGCACGGTGATCAATATTCTAGGCAGAATCCAAGTCCTTAACTACACAAGCAATACAGTAAATTTAATAGAAAATTATTATGCAGGAGCCGTCGCTGCGCAGAGTAATGTTCAAGCTACTAATCGGAGCCAAGATAGTGTGACTCGACTAACTGTTTACAATGAACAGGGTGGCCCACGTATTACCTCAATGCGATGGCTCGGAAGAATGAGTCATTTGTACGCCTCCGCCTTCTTATTGATAGGACTTCTTGGAGTTGGTGCTAGTTTACTGCTGCGTATTACCGTTTGATAAAAAAGTGCGTCTGACTGTCTGGGCTGTAAACCCAAAGTGCTTACCAAGCCTGGCATATGACCAGCCTTCAGCTCGGAGCTTCTTAGCCTCCTCGAGCTTGCCTGCCATGAGGTTGTAGCGAGTCTTGACGCCTTCGCGTTTCAAGTGGGCCATGACTGTCGACCGGGAGATCTGGAATTTCACCGTCAGCTGCTTGATGGTGGTTCCATCTTCGTAAGCTCGAACTAGGTCAAATACCTCATCTGGTGCTAAACGGTGCTGACTCTGCCGGACCGATCGGAAGGTTCGACCGGAAGGTCGCTCAGCCTTCTGACCAGCGATAACACGTTCTAGAATGGATGCGATGCATGGGTTGGAATACCGATTCATCAGATCCACCAACTATCAGACTAATAAAAAAATGAACATCACAATCGGTGTTCATTTTAAATTCGTGCGTGCCCACCCGCGACGGGTAATTTTGGTTTTGTTTTTTGTTACAAGCGCCGCGAAACGCACGATATACTATTATACTAATGCTTTTTGACAACTCGTCAATAGCTAAGTATCTACGATTTTTCTAGAAGTTTTAATAGATCGTCTTCACTTATCTGTTTTGTGCCGAGCTTAGTTGCTTTTTTAAGTTTACCGGCGCCTACATTTTCTCCAACTACCAAGAAATCAGTTTCAGTACCAATGCTCGATTGAAATGTACCGCCTTTAGATCGTATTAATTCTCCAGCTTCGTCTCTTCCCAGCGAATTTAGAGTTCCAGTAATTACAAATTTAAGACCAACAAGTGGACCACCAATTGCTTTTACGTCTTTTGGCCAAACGTTAATTGAGCGAAATTTTGAAAGTAGTCTCTCATTATCATCGTCAGCAAACCATCCAAGAATAGATTCGGCAACGATTTCACCAATACCCTCGACTTCCTTTAACTGCTGGTAGGTAGCTGTGCCGAGACTATCCAACCGCCTGAATTTGTTAGCCAGATCAACCGCAGTCTGAGAACCGACATGCCTAATACCTAATCCGTAGATAAAATTGGAAAGTGGGGGATTTTTTTTATCTGCTATTGCTTTGATTAATTTATCGGCTGAAATTTCGGCAAACCTATCTAGCTCTAGCAGTCTTTGTTTTGTAATTAAATAAATACCTGCAATGTCTTTTACTAAACCAGCATCAACTAGAGCTGATACATTTTTTTCACCCAAAGTGTCTATATCTAGTGCCGACTTAGAAGCATAATGTTCTACTGCCTTTTTTAAAATCAGTGGCCCGGTTGCTCCCTTAACTCGGTAGACTACCTCGCCGTTTGGTCGCTCGAATGTAAGTTCGGGGTATTGTCTTGCCAGCTCCTTTTCCATGCTGAATTTAGGTGCCATTTTAGGTCGGAATTGCTCTAAAACTTTATTTACCTGAGGTATAATATCGCCGGCTTTATATATTACTACTGTATCGCCGATTCGAATATCTTTCTTTTCAATCTCATCGGAATTATGCAAACTAGCATGCTGAACAGTTGTTCCAGCAACTATAACTGGATTAAATACAGCTACCGGTGTTGCTGCACCAGTCCGACCAATGCTAATAACTATATCTGAGACTATTGTTGTAGCTTCTTCGGCTTGAAACTTATATGCCACTGCAGCTCTTGGATTTTTCCCAACAACACCTAACTTTCTAAAATTTTGTCTGTTATTTAGCTTTATTACAACACCGTCGATATTATATTTAAGATTATCTCGTTTATCTGCTACTTCGTCGAGATAATTCATAACATCAGTAATTTTTGTAAATACTCCGGGCGAGTTATTTGTAGACACTCCAAGATCTAAAATAGTTTTATAAGCTAGTTCGTTAGTTGTTAATTCTTCAGAGTCTTGTCTTATTAAATCCCATGCTCTGAACTGCAATTTTCGATCAGCTACTAAACGCGGATCAAGCTGTCGTATAGTACCGGCAGCAAGATTTCGGGGATTTGCAAATACCGGAAGATTTTTTTCCGATCTGTCTTTATTAATATTCTCAAATACCGTTTTGGTCATTATTATTTCTCCGCGAATCTCTGTTCTTCCGGTTAAAAACCTCTTGCTTTGTGGAACTGAACGAAGTTCAAGCGGTACATTTGCAATAGTTTTTACGTTAGCTGTCACATCTTCTCCGGTAACTCCGTCGCCTCTAGTTACTGCCTGAGAGAATTTGCCGTCTATATAAACGATAGCGCAGGCAAGGCCATCCATTTTAATGTCACAAAAATATTCTGGATTTGTCGAAGGAAGTAGTTTATTCATTCTAACTACCCAAGCTTCAATATCTTCTTTCGAAAAAACATCATTCAAACTTAGCATCCTAGAACTATGCTCTACTTTTTTAAACGAACTAAGCGGCTCGCCTATTATTCTCTGAGTTGGCGATGTTGGCAATATTAAATCAGGATAAGCGTCTTCAATAGATTTAAGTTCTCTTATTAATCCGTCATAAACTGCATCGCTTAGTGTTGGATTATCAAGTACATAATACTCATAAGCTAGATTTTGAAGCTGATCGACTAATAGTTTCATTCGGGCTGTTGAGTTCTCTTTTGTCATGATATAAGTTCCCGATAAAGCGTATAGATATAGCTATGGATAATTAAAAGCGACATTAGCGTCAAAACAAAATATACCCATTCAGCAATTGACGTGAATAGTAAGATAGTCGGAATAACAATAATACCGCCGATAATTAACAGCGCTAAAGGAAGAAGAATTAGTTTTCTCATAATAGTCCATCTTCTAAACCTAACAAGTTCCCTCGCTGATCTGAGTGCCTGCATAGGGGTAAGATCAGGCAGCGTAACTATATAGACTGCGAATATTGAAGACGTAATCATATATAGGCTTAGTACTGCCAGTAGGAAGAATAGTAACCCCCACAATACTTTTTCCAAGGCTGTGACAGCGAGTCCGTTGCCAAAAACAAAGCTATAAAGCGTATTTGCTAGTAGCAGTGGAATAAGTTGAAGACCAATTACGAACACTACAATTAAAAAAGGTATTAGTGGATATATACCTTTGTAAAAAGTATCACGGAGGCTAATTTTAGTCTTTGAGTAGGTTTGTCTAAGAGCCCAGATAACGGCCAGACTAATTATAATTAGCAACATCGTCTGGTAAGCACCGGCAACATCGCTCGGTGCTGCACCTGATCCAAGTAAAAAACCAAATAGTGTCACCCCAGTTGTTAAATTAGCGGTAGATCCTTTAAATAACGATTCTAATGATGTTTTAAGCTGTGGAAGATTATTGGTGACACCGAATCCTTTAACTAGCAGTACAGTTAAAACGGTATAGATAATTAATAACCCGCCGAATAGCTTTTTGTTTTTTATTAGGTGATTAACGCTACGATAAAATATTTTCGCACCCGACGGCAAATTTCCACGATGATGTTTAATCGATTTGCTTACTTTAAAAGACTTATATTTTGGTGCTTTAATCTGCCTGGTAGAATTAACTTTAGTTTTTAACTTGGTTTCTAATTTGACAGATTTTTTTCTATTTGCCATCAATTAAAACCCTAAGCGTGAGTTCCCATATTTCTAAGTCGCTTAATTCTGTCTTCGATTGGGGGATGAGTACTAAACAAACTGGCCAAACTATGATCTTTAAGCGGATTTGCAAAAAACAAATGTGAGGTTGAAGCATTTTGTCTTTGAAGTACGCTGCCTCTATTTTCAATTTTTTGCAGTGCGCTTGCCAATCCTTCTGGGTAGCGTGTTGTCAGAGCACCGGTAGCATCAGCTAAATATTCACGGCTTCTAGAAACAGCTAGCTGGATTAAAGTTGCAATTAGTGGGGCTACAATCGCAGCAACAATTCCAAGTATAAAAAATAGCTGATTATCGTTGTTATTGTTATTATCGTCGCTTCGAAACCAAGTCATTCTAAGCATAATGTCGGCGATGATGCTAATAGCTGCAACCAGTGCAAATGCTACCATTGAAACTCTTATATCATAATTCTTAATGTGCCCAAGCTCGTGAGCTATAACGCCTTCAAGCTCCTTATCATCCATAATATCCATTAATCCAGTAGTAACACATACTGAAGCCTGGGATGGATTTCTACCAGTAGCAAAAGCATTAGGAGCCGGATCTTCTATAATATAAACTTTTGGCGTAGGTAAACCGTCGGTAATAGCCATATTTTCAACGATTCGAAAAAGTCTTGGATTGTCGCTTTTAGCTATTTCTTGGGCACCGTTTACAGCAAGTGCTAATCGGGAACCACTGTAGTAAGTAATGGCCGCATATACTAAAGCACCAGCTAATACATAAGGTGTGATGTACGGATGACCAGTAAACTTGCTAAAAATCCAAGCAATCGCAACAACTAGTCCGATAAATACAACCATTATTATTACAGTTTTGCGCTTATTACCAGCAATCTCGCTATACATAACAGTTTACAAAAAATTAAATATTAAAACTTTACTTCTGTCGGGTTTGCAATTGCGGCAGTTTCTGCTTCGTCAACTTCAAAGAATTCTCGAGGTTTGAACCCCATCATTCCTGCAAATATATTGGTTGGAAATACTTTTATTTTTGTGTTTAAATCTCTGGCAGATCCGTTATAAAACCTTCTTGATGCCTGAATTTTATCTTCTGTATCAGTAAGTTCGTTTTGAAGAGATTGGAAATTTTGATTAGCCTTTAGGTCAGGATAAGCTTCAGCAACTGCAAATAAACTTTTCATAGTTTGCTGGAACATATTTTCAGCTTTACCAGCCTCGGCAGGAGTTGATGCGTTGATAGTCGCACTTCTGGCAGCTGTTACATCTTCAAATACTGATTTCTCATGAGTAGCGTAACCTTTGACGGTATTAACTAAGTTAGGAATTAAATCTGCTCGTCTCTTGAGCTGAACAGTAATATCGCTCCAAGCTTCATCTACTCTTACATTTGATCTAACTAAGCCATTATAAAGAGCAATAATTATAACTGCTATTAGGCCAATAGCTATTAGAATACCAATCAACATTTCAGATTTTCTCCCAGTTAATTTATATCTTTATTATATCATTTTCACTTAATAATTGCTTTGAATAATAATAATCAAGTTAAGCATTAAAAGTTGGTGGGCGAGGTGGGACTTGAACCCACAAGACCTATCGGTCAACAGATTTTAAGTCTGTCGCGTATACCAATTCCGCCACTCGCCCATAATTATTGCTCCAACTTTAAATTTTGGAGGCGCCGACCGGAATTGAACCGGCGAAAAAAGGTTTTGCAGACCTTCGCGTTACCACTCCGCCACAGCGCCGGACAAGATGTATTGTAGCAATCATGTTATGTTTTAGGCTATAGCTAACTTAACTAATATAAGTCGCTATAAAACTTAAAGGCATAAAATAATAAGTTTAAGTATAATTTTTATTAAGATACTGCTTTTTTAAGACACTACGTTAAAATGCATGAAGCTTTATTTTGATTCATGTCATCCCTGACGTGTTAAATTATTTATTTAGCAAGTTGTGTTGTTTAGGAAATTTTCTTTTGTGTTTTTCGAATAATTTATTATGATCATCCTCTGTAGCGTGTTTATGGCATGTTTTATATATTGTTCCAGGTACCGGGTGATGAGCTAGTCGCCAACATGAGGCACATCGGTGTCGACGATATAACGTAATAATACTTCCTAGTATTGCGAATTCAGCAATATCGCTGCCAAAGCCAGACCAAAAAACATACCACCTGCCACTCGGATTCCAAAACCAATCAAAATTTGCTAAAAACATGAGAATTCGCATTTACTTATCTTAGTATAGTAAGCTTACTAATTCTAATAAATAGTAAATATTTAGCTCCGAAAATTATGAATTAAACCACCAGGCAAGCTGTTATTTTTTTAGCTATACAATAAGCTGCAACTTAAATTCATCTTGGTGTGAATCTGGAACTGGTACATTTAAAGATAAAAATTTAATGGTTCAAAATTTATTACTTCTAGCAGCTTGTGCCTATCTATTTAATAGATTATATTCAAGTGTAAATGCATAAGAAGTTTAAGGCTCTCCATATGAGCTATAGGTTATATCAAAAGAAAATTATATTAATAATAGTTATCCTGACTGTAGCTCTAGTAGGAACATTTTTGCTTGTAGGATCGCATGCCCAAAATCCAGCTACTAGTTTGGAGGCTGAGGGCGGAACAATTAGTGCGCCTGCAGTCTCAATAACAGATGCAACTGCGTCTTCAGGTAATGCCCTGCAATTTAAGGCAACTGGATCAACCAATGGTGGAACTGTAGACGCAACCACTCTAAATCATAAGTTTATGCTTGGATACCAGGGCTGGCATCAGTGCCCAACCGACGGCTCGCAGGGCGCAGCTTGGCGACATTGGTTCGGGGGATCGCCACCGTCTTCACCACTCATAGATTTTTGGCCCGACACAAGTGAACTTACTCCAACCGAACGCTGCGACACCGGTCTCAAACTCCCTAACGGTCAGCCAGCATACCTATTTAGCGACTATAACCAGCAAACAGTTGCGCGACATTTTAAATGGATGGCAGACAACGGTATCGACGGCGTTATGTTGCAACGATTTAGTTCTGAACTTTCTAGTACGGCAATGTTTGCTGAGCGCAATAAAGTCACACAAAACGTAATGGCCGGTGCAAGCGCCAGCGGCCGAACATTTAACATTATGTATGACATTTCCGGACAGAATGGCTCTACATTGGTTTCTACACTCGAGAATGACTGGAAATATTTAGTAGACACTACCGGGGTTACAAAAAGCAGCCGATATCTAAAACAAAACGGTCTGCCAGTTGTAACAATCTGGGGTTTCGGTTTTTCTGACCGACCTGGTACACCAGCTGATCTCGCTGCAGTACTCGATTTCTTCCACAATAATTCTAATCCGGCTTACCGAGCTTACGTTATGGGTGGAGTTAATAACGATTGGCGCACCAATAGTACTTGGGCAAGCACTCTTACTGGCTTCGATGCAATTAGTCCGTGGATGGTAGGTCGAATTAATGGCCTAACTAGTGCCGATAGTTATAAAACAACGACGGCAGCTGAAGTTACGTACGCTAAAAGCCATAACCAAATGTATATGCCCGTCATATTCCCTGGCTTCTCTTTTCACAACCAGTCATCAGGCAATGCCTTAAATCAAATTCCTAGACTTGGCGGCAATTTCCTTTGGCGGCAAGCCTATAATGATATGTCTGCTGGTGCTACGACACTTTATGGAGCTATGTTCGATGAAGTCAACGAAGGCACAGCATTTTTCAAACAAGCCCCAAGCTCCGCAAACTGGCCAACAGCACTTACAATGGTTCCATTGAACAGTGATGGTTATACTCAGATGCCAAGTGACTGGTACCTTCAAGTAGCAAATAAAGTCACCCAAATGGCACATGGACAAATTCCAATTAGTGCTACTTTACCTCTAGCTCCGCGGTAAATCGACCGCACATAATGTTAATCTCTTATGTATAATCTTACGCTGTCTAATTAAGAAATAAAAACGTAACCAGAAAACTCAATAAAGATACACTTGGTCTAACTGTATAAGGTCAGTTACTAGAAGTTTGTATTATTCTGAATGTTGACAGAAGTCGAGAAGGAATTAGAATTACTCGCATTGCCACTGGTAGCTGATCCACCATTCGTATTATGGCTTGAACTAGCATTGCCGGTTGAAGATGATTGACTGCTACTGTTTGAAATGTTCACATTATTATTATTGGTTGTAGTCGTAGTCGTTGTATCAGTAATAATTATAGTGTTATTGCTGCCATACCCTGTGCCGCTAATTGTACCGGTGCCATTCTGGGCAGCTACAGTACCAAAGCCAACAAGTCCAAGTAAACCTAAACTAGCAGTAAAAAAAGCAATTTTACTCAGTAGAGAAGTTTGAGCCAAAGCCCTAATATGCTTAATCATACGTTCTCCTCCCTTATTAATACGCTACTATACTTTAGCATTATTTAAGCTTATGACTATGTCGTATTAATTACTGTTAAATATCTCATGTGGATAACTAATCTTTACGAAGTTCAATCATGGCACGGAGTAACCCGATACTTAAGAAGTAAAAAACAAAGATGGCAAACATATCTGCTAAGCCGTCTTTATGGAGTTGAAGCAAGATTGGAATAAGTACCAGACAAAAAAGTGCAGAACGAAGAATTCTCTGACTAGAAACTCGAAGTGCCAATGCCATTAATAGATATGCCAAAAATACCCAATCACGGTAACCTGTAAATGATGAGATTATGGCGGCAATCATAATAAATAAAAGTTCGTAGGCAGTACCGTCTAAAAAGCTTGTTTTGGGAACTTTAGTTACTTGTACGGGGTTAAACTCTAGTTTTATTGGAAGAGTAGTAGCGCGGCGAATCGTCTCTGATGCCGGTTTCATCATATTTATTCTGCGGAGATCTAAGAAACTAGATCTACCACTAATTACTTCGTTGCCTATCTTATTTTTATTTACAGCCATACTATTTTCTATTCTCCGTATTCTCATACACAGTCAGTCCTACATCATCTCTAATCTTTTTAAGCTGCCGAGTATTATCCAGTTGTCTATAATTTTGCCAGTCATAACCGCGCGATAACATAATGTATTTGATATTCAGTTTATTTAAACGTAGTCCTAAATCAGGAGCAGAAAGCTGAGGTAATGTTTGCTGTTCGATATAATCGCTACGAGGATTGAATGTTTCTCGGTAAACGTCTCCAAACTCCGCATTATCGCCGGATATAATACGACTGCCGAAGAAATTTGGAGCAGGATTAGCGATAATACGTGGTGTGAAATCGAAGCTCATATACTCATGCCATGGTAAAAAGAGTGCCTTATAGTCCCCGGTATCTTGCTTCAATTGCTTATTATATCTATACCAACTGGCTGGATAGTCTACTGGTTTTAATTGCCCAGCAAAACCAAATATCATTACAGGTACCAGTCCAATAGGTAGTAACAGTAGCGCCGGAGCAAGACTATCTTTAAGAGCAAACTTTTTTCCATCGAGAAACTCCATCAGTTGCTCTATTCCAATGGCAGCGAAAAAGCAGTATGCCAGTACTAGCAGAGCTACAAATTTTTGAGGTTCGCGGAATCCTCTAAGAATTGGAATATGAAGTAGGATCCAGTGATTTAATCTGCCCCAAATCGGTGCATGAATACCCGACGCAATAAAAAATCCTAACCCGCCGATGATTGCAAAAGCTATTGTCTGGGCACGACTGTTTGCGTAGTGGCGTTTAATACCAAGCCCAACTAGAACCAGCAAAGCTAGCATTATTGTCAGCCACATAACCCACACTGCATTGGGTAAAGCATATCGGTGATAACGCTCAAGCCAAAAGCCGCTCATACCAATCACATTTGGTAGAAGACCGACATGCGGATTGGCTGCAGTCGTAAACGCTTCTAAATGGCGATTATCAAAACTATTTACAGTGCGTACAATTTCTGAAGATCCGTTTACTACTCCGACTATCCAAAAGCTATTAATCAGAACAAAACCAAGACAAATTAACAAAGTATTCAAGCCCAATTTTTGAAAATATATTTTGTTTCTATTTAAAATAGTATGCACGACCAAGATTACTATGCCCGCCAATATGCTCAACACAAGTACATGAATAGATGCAAAAGCCATAGCACAGTACCAAATCATGAGATAAAAAGCTTGACGTCGCGCTGGTTTTTTAACAAAAAATAGAAGTGAACGTACCAGCCAAGGAAGTAGTGCATAACCCACAAGCAGGTAGTAGTGTCCAGCCATCCAGCGCTCATAAGTAAAAGGGTTTACGACATATAGTATGCCAGCAAAATAAGCAGGTAGTTCTTTTCTTTTTTGCATAGAAAGTTGAGTTAGTTTGTGCATACCAACACCTGCAATAAGAAGGATTGAGAATATCATCATTTTTTGTATCAACTGGCTAGGTAGTGCAATGTTAAGTATGTGCAGAAATTCTTCGAACAAATAACTGTTAATTACAGTAGACGGTGCAGGTAATTTTGGAGTAAATACCATATCAAAAGTTAAGATATAGCCGCGTAACAGCATTGGTCCCATTATTAGGAGTACAAGCCCGGTGTAATTTAGCCAGACTTTTTTGCTTTTACCGTTTACTATCTTCATTGTATGACATTAGGTAGTTTCTTGAGTTTTTGAGATGGTGCATGCTTTTTTGACACATTTTTTACGTTTGGCGTTGTCTTAGGTTGTGTAGTATTTCTATGAAGTTTGTAAGTTGGATCGTTTGTTGGTTTTCGCCTTCGACTTCGCCTAGAAATTATTAGGTAGCCTATACAAGCAAAAAGAGTAGTTCCAGAAATTATTAGTCCTACATAAAACCAACGTTGTGGGGCAAACTCGACTAACATTTCCATGTCATAACTTCCGTCTGCATTTTTTGTACATAGTTTTTGTTCATCGCAATATTTATGTACATCTACATACCAGCCATTTTGAAAATCATTCAACTTTATGTGGTCTGAATCGGAAATAGCATTTGGTTTGATCAATGGTAACCAACTTTGTATACCCTTTACTCGAGCATTTTTAAATTCCAATCGCCACTGCGAATGATAAGCTTCACTCATTGCAAGATAAAATGGGGTCGTGGCTCCTTTAATACTTATAGTTTTATTTGTAGGACTATTAATTCCCAAATTTACTG
>JBBQQG010000001.1:0-84468 GCA_038216175.1 Saccharimonadales bacterium (SeqCode) | reverse complement strand
AGAAAATTTTAAAGATTTGGAGGCTGAACTACCGGTAAGTGAAAATAATATTGGAGACGATATTATTCCAGTACTTATTACCGGTGGACTTGTAACTTCTAACTCAGAAGCACGCAGATTGATTAATGAAAATGGCTTATCTATTAACGGTAGAAAATTGTATTCCGGCAGGTCGACTTTGGAGCATACAGATAATATAAAAGGCTACGCTGTAGTTAGAAAAGGCAAAAACAACCAAATGCTAGTGAAATTTAAATAGTGTATACTTTAACTTCGTAATGCCAAATCAAACTAAGAAAAAAGCAGATCAATACAACGACCCGAAACACAACTATTTAAAATATTGGGACGGTAGGGATTATGAAAATGCTTCGGAAGAAATCGCAATATCGCGGCTTTTAAAAGGTAAACATTTTAAAAAAGCTGCCGATATAGGCGGTGGTTATGGCCGTCTGTGCCTGCTACTCGAGCATTTTGCCGATAAAGTTACATTGGCCGAACCTTCACAGCAGCAACTAGATATAGCAAAAGATTTTTTGAAAGATCATCCCGATGTAGACCGAAAGCTGATGCAGGCTGATGATTTAAAGTTTAGCGATAACTCAGTCGATCTAATTACTATGATAAGAGTGATGCATCATTTACCCGATCCCACATCCGAATTTAAAGAAATAGCTAGAATACTTAGCGACGATGGATTTTTAATTTTAGAAGTTGCAAATTATGCACACGCCAGGAACAGGTTGAAACATTTCATGCGTGGAAAAACATTGCCGACCGAACCAGTTGATATCAGATCAAAGTCAAACAGAAAAAAAGACGAGATATCGTTTGTAAACCATAATCCTAAAACCGTAATAAAACAACTTGCTCATTCAGGTCTAAAAGTTGAAAAAATATTATCTGTTTCCAATCTGAGAAGTACGACTCTCAAAAAAATCATACCTAAAGATATTATGCTGGCGGTTGAAACCAGCCTTCAACCTTTATTATCTCGAACATACTTTGGTCCAAGTATATTTTTTCTGGTTAAAAAAGCTAAATAGTAAGTAATTGTCTGGGATTAAGAAAAGTTACCTCCGGGCAGATTTTTATTGATAGCTTTAATGTCATTAATGACATAGTTATATGTAATTTCTTGATCAGCACTGACTGGGATCAACCGATCGTTATGATGATGCTCTAGACCTCTAGGTGCAAAATAGCGGTTAATTGGCGCATACACATTTCTATGATCGGAAACTGCAAATGCTCCAAGTGGAACAGACATTCTTCGACCGGCTAAACCACAAAAGCGTTGTATAAAATATCCCTGTTTTAGATGATCGGCGTCTCGGGCAACATCGTCCCAAACGTATATGTCGCTAGTGTCAGGAATATCCATAAAAATATGACTAAGTGCACCGTGGCCAATTAAAACGACATCCGATATTTTGTGATCTGTTAAAACAACTTTCATATCAGCCGAGTTGGCGTTTAAAATTACTTCGCTAGACTGTCCATGATTTTCGACGGATTTGGCTAGTGCAAATGCTTCATTTCGAAATACTCGAATGTCTTTTAAATGACTGATGTAACTTTTCTCTATTTTTTGCTGCTCGCCATCGATTTCTATTATCGAGTGATGGACATCAGCATAAGAACACATAATAGCGGCTGTGCCAACATTCCTGGGAACGCTGTAAAATCCGTTATCCTGCAGCTCACGCCAATTATTTATAGCGGTTTCAAATTGCCGTTGGTCGTTTCCATTGCTCATTAGTATCTAAATATATAATAAAATTACAAAAAAAGGGTAATTTATTGGATAGTATTTGTATTCTTCAGGTTTCTCTTAAAAAATCTATCATTGTTACTCGTTTTAATGCATCGAGATTTCTAGCAAACGATTTAACCTCATATGTAATTGAATCAAAATCACCATCGTCGCCGTCTCGGTCGAAAGTTTGGATTCTAGAGTCGATAAAATTAACTTCTTTTAATCCGTGAAAATCTAGCCATTCGAATAACATTAATGCAGCAGATTCATAGGCGTTAACAGGATTGTACTCACTAGCCGTAGATTCTCCAGAGAAAATAATAACCGATATTTTATGACCGTAACCATACTCCATCCTATCTGATACAAGTAGCTCGAAGTTTTCATCAGCTTCGTCGTCAAGATCTTCTACTCCTGAACTAGCTAAAAAACGTTGTAACCGCTCATCAACAAAACAAAAATCGATACTATAAGTTAAATAGTTTCTTTCATAGTTATCTTCCGGTGACGACGTAAATTCATTAGACATAAAAAAAAGAATACTCTAAAACATATAATTAAGCCAGAGTCTATATTTAGCTTTTACCGAGCTAAACTACTAGTTTTATTATTTTTACAGCTTGAAATCAGAGATACCTGTTAAAATAGAGTAGTTAAATAAGGAGGTGACTATGAAATTAAGCGGAGTAATGCTTGGATCAGAAAATCCCAAACATTTAGGAAATTTTTACACTGGCGTGTTTGGCGATCCGGTATGGCAGGACGGCGACTGGTACGTTTTTAAGATCGGCGATGGTAATTTGATGATAGGGTCACACAGCGAAGTGAAAGGATCCAATACTTCACCAGCTAGGATTATGATTTGCGTTGACAGCGACGACGTTAAAGCTGATTTTGAAAAAATAAAAAATCAAGGCACAACTGTTGTCGCAGAGCCTTATCAGCCCAATAAAGAGAAAAGCGACGACGTCTGGCTGGCAACTTTGTCGGATCCGGACGGCAATTATTTTCAACTAATGACTCCGTATAAAGATTAAAATTTCTTAAAAAGTAGAATTTAAAATATTAATCGGGGGTTGAAATGGCTGAACAAAAAACCGAGGAATTTAAGGTTAACGGCGAAGATCTGCTTAAGAAAGTAAAATCTTTAATTGCCGAAGGTAATATCAGAAGAATATCTATTAGATCAAAAGACGGAAAAAATATAGTTGAATTTCCGTTGTCTATCGGTGTAATTGGCGCTCTACTAGCACCGGTTCTAGCTTCTGTTGGAGCAATTGCAGCACTAATTAGTGAATGTACAATAGTTGTAGAAAGACGAAAAAGCTAAACGCTTTAAGTCAGCATTATTATATTAATTACTCCTCGGTCTATACTTAATTTTATTGATGGAGAATAATTATCCAATAACCGATTTAAAGGGAGTAGGTGCCGAGCTATCTAAAAAACTGGTGTTTTTAAATATCAGAACAATAAGCGATTTAATATTAAATTATCCGAAAAGATACGAAGACTATAGTTTTGTCCAACCTATTAATAAAATAAGCCCCGGACTCGTCACAATTAAAGCAGTAATAAAGCAAAGCAGTGGACGATACGTTTCTCGCGGGCTTCACATCACTGAAGCTGTAGCCAGCGATGATTCTGGTAGTGTTCGGTTAATCTGGTTCAACCAACCGTACCGCTCAAATAGTTTCATAAATCAGGAAGAATATTATATTTCTGGTGATTTTCAACTTAGAAGACAGAGACTTAGCATTCAAAATCCGTCGATAGAGCCTGTCAGCAGTTTTCCAATAAATACTGCCCGAATAATACCGAAGTATAAAGAAACAAAAGGACTAAGATCACATCATATCCGAAAACTTATCGGTCAGACTATTCCGCTTATCAGAAAGACTCAAGAGACTCTACCAGATTGGCTGGTTAGCAGTCTTAAGTTACTTGATAGAAATCGTGCTATCGAGATGATGCATTTTCCGTCTGACGCCAGTAAGCTTATCGAGGCCAAGAGAAGACTGGGCTTTGAAGAAATATTCGAATTAGCACTAGCAGCGCTGCTTAATAAAAAAGAACTGATCGGCGAACATGCGCTAAATATAGCATTCGATGAAAAGCTAGCTAAACAATTTGTAAGTCATCTGCCATTTAAATTAACCGATGCTCAGCGAAAAACAGTCTGGCAGATATATATGGATATGGCTAAAGATTACCCGATGAACAGATTAGTTGAAGGTGATGTCGGTTCCGGTAAAACTGTAGTAGCTACTATGGCTGCAGTAATGGCCATAAAACAAGATTTTCAAGTTGTATTAATGGCACCGACCGAACTACTGGCCAGACAGCATGCTCAATCAGTTGAAAAATTGCTAAGTCCGTTAGGACTAGCAGGAAGTCTTACACTACTTGTTGGCTCACTAACTTCGAAGCAAAAAGATCTGGCATACAAAAATATAAAAAACGGCAAAGTAAAATTTATAGTTGGAACGCAGGCAGTATTTCAGGAAAAAGTAGATATGAAAAATTTAGGATTGATCATAATAGACGAACAGCATCGGTTTGGTGTCGAACAGAGAAAACGACTTCAAGCAAAAGCCGGTCACATGCCTCATGTACTTCACTTAACGGCTACCCCAATACCGCGGTCGCTGGCACTAACACTGTATGGGGAATTAGATGTATCTATTATTGATACAAAACCAGCGGGACGGAAGGAAATAATTACTAAGATCTGTTCTCCTAATTCTAAAAAGCAACTATATCAAACAATAGATAAACAGTTGGAGCTCGGCTACCAGATGTTTGTGGTATGTCCGCTAATATCAGATTCTGATTTATTAAATGCAAACTCAGCAGAAAAAATATTTGAGGAACTAAGTACGGGACCATTTAAACATCGCCGAGTAGGTTTGCTTCATGGAAAAATGAAATCTTACGACAAAGAAAAGATTATGAAACAATTCGTCGATCACAAACTAGATATATTGGTAGCAACGACAGTTGTAGAAGTTGGCGTTGACGTACCTAACGCCACGATCATGCTAATTGAAAACGCAGAACGATTCGGTCTAGCCCAAATACATCAGCTTAGAGGTCGAGTCGGTCGAAATGACGTGCAGGGCTATTGCTATTTAATGATGGGAGACAGTGCCCAGCCCAGTCGACGAATCCGGGCGATAGAGCGTAGCAACAATGGATTTGATCTGGCTGAACTTGACTTGGAAATTAGAGGTCCCGGTGCAATATACGGAACTACACAACATGGGCAGCTCGATTTACGAGTTGCAAGATTAACAGATATAAAATTGATCACAAGTGCTAGAAATGCAGCTAGAATATTTATCGAACAAGGCGATAGTTTGTTACAATATAAAGAGTTAAATCGCCGAGTCACGGCTCTGAGGTCAGTTACTAATCTTAACTAGAAAGTTTTAATGTATTCTGGAACGACTCTTACAAAAATGTCCGGTCGAATAATTGGTTCCCATCAAAAATTTGACCGGGTTGCCAGAAAACACCTTACAAAAATGCTCAGTCGAAATGCGGAATTTCCTAAGATTCGAGCAATCTTACAGTTCGAAGGTAAGAATGGGCCGGATGCTATAAAACGTAAAAGTCCGGCTGTCGACGAACCATGGCACTACTATAGTCCATTCGATGAAAACGATTCTCTACTGACAGATATAATTAGTGCCCACTACGTAAAACTGGTAAAAGAATTAAAATCAAAAAATGTCGAAAGAAGTGCTTTTGAAGCTGCCTGGCTAGCCCACGCACTTGTTGACGGCCTGACACCGGCTCATCATTATCCATACGAAGCAAAACTAATAGAACTTCGGGGTGGTGAAGGCATTGACAGCCGAACAACGATTAAGCAAAAAATAGTAATGCCTGGTGTTACTGCTTCTGAAAAAGTTAAGAATAACTGGAAAATGTGGGGTCCAAAAGGTCTTTTTACAACTCATGGTTTATTTGAAATGGGTGTAGCAACATTAATCGCTCCGCTAGGTTTTGGCGATGTCATTCCAACTAAGCTAGATATTAAAGAGGCATTAGAAATTGGAGTAGTTGAAAGATTCAAAAATACGGCTAAAGAAATAGCAGTGCTTGATATGTACGGCGTATATTATAAAAAAGGCTGGACTCCAATTCTTGCCAATCAAGTTAGACATAAGTTGGCTCCAGCAATTGTCCAGATGGTGACACTAGCTTGGTACTGTGCGGCATTCGATGCCGGTCTAGTAAAAAAATGAGAGTTATCTCAGGCAGATTTAAAGGTCGTGTCCTAGATAGTCCCAACAAGCACGGTACTCACCCTATGAGTGAAAAAATGCGCGGTGCAATGCAAAACACCCTAGGTGACGTTTCTAAACTTAAAATACTCGACGCATTTTCCGGTAGTGGAGCAGTGGCAATCGAATTTATCAGCCGCGGAGCAGAACACGTAACGGCTATAGAAGCAGACAAAACGGCTTACAAAACGATAGTTGTTAATATAGAAAATTTAAAAATTAATATCAGAATAAAAGCAATTAGAGCCAGCGTCGTCGGTTGGTCCGACAATAATATAGATTATAAATTCGATATAATTGTCTGCGACCCACCCTACGATAATTTACAGCTTCAATCAATAATCAAATTGTCCAAGCATCTGAAAAGTAACGGTACTTTTATTTTGTCTTGGCCAGGAAACCAAGATGCGCCGGAAATTAATAATCTGAATATGATCCAAAAATCAGATTTTAATGATGCCCAGCTAATCTATTACAAGCAATAGCGCTTATGGTTAATAAGACTTTACACTTTATAATATAGAGTGTGAAAGAAGCATTTAACCAGCACCCAAACAATATCGTAATGCTAGCGCTACATAATGTTGACAGCTTGTTTTTAATTAGGCAGATCGCTAAAAATCATGCAAAAGATATTCACGGAGTTACTCTTAACTCGCATTTGGCTAATAAAATTATAACCGGTCATGAAGAACGCAGTCTAAATACACTGGATATTATATATATGTTAAAAGAAGATATTGGTATTCAGAAAGTTTTCTTCGACGAATCTATCGGTCGAAACCAGCTTGAAGAAAGAATGGGAGATTATATTAACACTGTAGACTACATTAGTGTTGAGGCAACCATAGGTGTTGAAGGAATGAAAAGAGCTGTCAAAAAACGAGACTGCGATAGAAAAGATCATTTGTATACAAAACTAATTGCTACAACAGTGCTACCCGAAGAAAGTGATTCTACTATAAGACGAACTTATGGTCAGAGTGTAAAAAGTCTTGTAGCGAACTTAACAGATCAAAGTCTGGAGGCCGGTATGGACGGTGTAGCACATTCATGGCATGAGCTTGACGTCACTAGACAGTTTAATAATGAAAATTTTCTTAGAGTTGCCACCGGTCTAAGAATTACACCGCTGCCGAATGATAGTCGATCTAGAATCATGACAATTGATGATATAGAAAGTTTAAATGATACTCCCGATATTGCGATAATAGGTGCTGCAGTATTTAATAATGAACAACCGTATTCAGATATAAGTGAACCATTACAACTTATATACGAATCACTTAAAAAATTACCGGCTCTAGCAAGATAGACATTTTAAGATTGCTTCCGTACAATAACTTGGAATGCGGATGTGGTGGAATTGGTAGACACGCTAGCCTTAGGAGCTAGTGCCGCAAGGCGTGAAGGTTCAAGTCCTTTCATCCGCACCATCAATTCTATGCTTGAAACAGTATAATTATTAAGGTAGTCTGCTCCAATGACTTTAGAAGTTTTAGTTCCAGGTCAGCTAGTAATTGAACGAGGCAAGTTATCAAAAGAGGTTGCTTCCGATTTAGCTGTTGAATGTCAGGAATTAAGAGACGGTAAATATCCTGATCTGATTTGGCATTACATTAGCAGCGATAGCTCTACAGCAGAAAGCTCAGGCACGATTCAGTCGGCTTTTTACTACCTTAAGTTACTCCGTTACAGTGGCCTTATAGCTATGCAATTTGTTTTAGAAATTCATCCCCACCCTGAAAGTAGAGATGCTAATTTATTTATCCCGATTCAACAGCCAAATTCGACACAAAGAATGCATCGAGATTATGTACAAGGCCGTCAAGTTATTGTCCATGCTGATGACGGCGGACTATTTGATTACCGTCCAGACCGAAAAGATGATGATCATATTGAAACAATTGAGGTCAATGCTGGAGACGTACTATCGCTTAGCTGTCCTTCAATAGAACATAGGGGGCGCAATCCGAGTACAAATACGAGACACGTAATTGTAATGTCATCAAATGAGCCGATAGATTAAGCATTGTTATATCAAGGTTCGGTCATGCCGTTAAATTTCTATTGGCAAGTTTGAAAATTCGTGCACAGAGAAAATAAGCAGTTTAATATCTGAATATGTAGTTCGCAATAAGAATTTGGACTGACAGCAGCCAATTATTAATATACTAGTAAAACTCAAATATCCGGGTTTCTAATACGGCAAACTAGTTTAACAATATAGTTATCTGAATTTTATACTGTAAAACTGGTACTTGACAAACGTGCACTAATAGCCTATAGTGATAGTTAGGGAATTCAAAGGAATTCTGGTCGAAAAGGACATACAGTGTTCCTATCGACCACCGACTATTGCATTGCCCAAGCCAAAACGGCACAAGCGCTTTCCGCTAAGGGATAAGCAATCGCAGACTAAGGCGAATGTTCATCTTTACGTTAATGAAAGCGTTTTTTTGTTGGCAAATTATTTTAGCCCGTCGCTCTTCTTATATAACTAAAGATAAACGAACAAGCACAAATTTTAGACCAGTTATATGTAGATATAACTTAGTTCAAAGCACCTTAAAAAAGTTCTCTTATATGCGACATCTTGTGTTTCTGGGCCGCTCTCAGCTGTTATATGAATACAAACTATAACATTTGAGCGCGACTTGGAATCCTCCAATGTTCGCTTCCCTTAGGGGAATCTCACTTTTAGTAGGAGACATAAATTGAAACTCTTTAATTGGTTCGAAGACGATGAAGTGCATAGTGGAAGAATTGTTAGCACGTTTGTGCTGGCAGTCCTGTTGATTGCAGTGATTCAATTCAGCGTTTGGGGACTTGGGATCGTTACAGCTCCCTGGGCCGGACGTCAGAATGTTCACCGCATCATAAATACACCGAACAACATCATCGGCGTCAACGACGAGTTCTACAAGCTCAATGGCGACATTGCCACTGACGCTTCAAACTTGAAGACCCAGGTGCAAGCAGCTGAGCGGCATCGGAAGGAAACGGCTGGACAGCCCGACCCGACTGGCGCAGTCGCGCAGACGCAGGCCAACCTGGACAACGTTGTTACTGGTACCAGCAGCCTCTGCATGGACCTTGTAAACAAGTACAACAACGACGCAGTGAACTACACGAAGTCAGCATTTCGATCAGACAATCTGCCTGCCCAACAGGACCCTCAGCAATGTGCGGTTCCAGCAAGCAAGTAGCTAGATCGGAAAAAGCAATTCCAGTAATTCTCACTTCCTGCACTGCAGGCCAACCAACAAGGAGAAATTGTGAATAGGTCATTTAAGAAGTCCTTTACAGGACACTACATCGTCCTAGCTGTCATGATTCTGGTAGCGGCAGTTTTTGCAGCCTGTTCGACTACTGGCAGCGCCGGCGCAACCGATCACAACTGTGGTCCACTGCATGGCAATGTCAGCGATCAACAGCAGATAATGCAGAACTGCACTACACAGGTCATGGGCCAGACGCACTCTCAAGGGTGGTATCCGTTGCAAAACCAACACGGCCCGACAGCCGAGATGGGCAACGTTGCTGCCAGGATTGTGCGACTCAATGACCCGAACCGTATTGGTTATGTCGGAATTTGGAGTGCTAACGGCGCTTTGATCTCGATGGACACCATCCGCGGTAAGGTCTCGAGTACAGGATCACAACTAACCAACGACCAGAATACAGTCGGCAATGCTGACAGCTCCGGTCTCGGTGAAAGAGTGGTTTCAAGTCCTGGCGACGATGGCACTTACGGACCCGAAGAATGTCAAGGAGTAGGAATTTTCTACTTCCTTGCTTCCACGGACGCGCTTCAAGAAGTATGTGTAGGCAGTGGTATCTGGAAGTATTCAGATGCTCCGTTCAGCGCGAACAGTGCACCTACGGTGGTAGTCACTGCCAATCCCACTACGCCAATTCCGGCCGGTGGTTCAACCAAGAAGCCATGACCTTGCTCGTTATTTAGAGTGAGTTGGATTCGAACGAAATCCATATAATTGCAGACCAATCTGTGAATCGTTCCGGTGTGGAGAATACCGTTACTCCCGTGAGGGCAAGAGTAGCAGGCTCAAGCCTCCTCAAACCCTCACGTTCTTTAGCAGTCCACGAATAAATTAAAGTCGTGCTGAAGAGTCGTAAACGACGAAACTACTAACTTAAAGACAGCCGTGCAACCTATAAGTCCTGTTATTAATCTAAGGATTGATCGTAAGCTGCGAATAATTTAAATGGCTAATAGAAACCGATTTGCTAGTTAAAGCATTTATCATTGCTGAAGAAGAAGTCAGACTAATTTTCGGATTGCCAGCTGATTTAACATTGAAATAAATTGTAGCAATATTATGTGGTCCCGATAATTGTCCGCCTATTATCCCTCCTGTAAGCGTAAGCACACCGTTATTGATCGACGGCAGAATGAACAAAGACAAGGGCGAACTGAAAGTAGCGTGGTCATAACTTAGCAAATTAGTCGGATAAGATACTACCGGCTGGAAAACATTGATCGGACTCAAGCCACTCTCATCTATTACCGTTAAAGCTATCTGATGAGTAGTTTTTATCGAATAACTACCGGAAGTCGGTGTCAAATACATGTAAGTTGCCAAAGACGGCGGGTTCTTAAGCAAAAACGTAGCGCCCTGAGTATAGCCGATTATGTTAGATGGCGGAGAAGAAGAGGCAAGTATTTGAGACGACGGTCCAAAATTTATCGGAACACTAATGCCACTGCTGCTTGATACTAAAAATTTAAATCTTATGATTGCTACTAAATGAGCGCCAGTTCGTGGTGTAGTCGAGGCATTCGATATTGAGACTGATCCATTAGAATGACTTGATTGGGCTACAATACTAAAACTCGAATAGGCAAAACTAGTACTAACGTACGATAATTTATCTGACGGATAAGTTACTATGCTCTGAACAGCATTAACAGCTCTTGTACCACTCTGCTCCCATATCTGAACGTCAAATGTCGACTGCGGATAAACTGTCGCACTAGAAGGGTTTAAATACAGGTAGGCGCCGCTGGCCGCAAAACTCTTAAATGTCATATACCCGCCACCAATCAAAGCGAATAATAGTGCAAAAGAGAAGAAACCTTTAGATAAACTGTTAGGTTTTATCAGTTCTAGAAATTTTTGTGGTTTAGTTAACTTTTTTGATTTAGACATATCTACGCTATCTAATAATTACTTACCTATAACTAAACTACATAAGCGTTTTAATAGCAAACATTTACTATTTTATAAAAACGTCAAATGATTAAACACAGACGTTATCGATAACGTCAAAAGAAACACAAAATACGAAGAAAAATTAATAAAACTATCAGAGTATACTATATATTAATGAAATAATTGCTAAATAATGAATACATGAACCAACAAATAAATCGAACAATACTAAAACCAGACAAAATAAATGTATTAATGCTGCTATACAAATTTAGGTTCATGAGTGGAGTACAAATATCAAAGTACAGACAAAATAGTAGATACGATTCGTCTAGCAGCATACTTAACTGGCTATATAGAAATGGCTATATCAATAAAGTCTACGATAAGCATTTTCGATTAATTGGAAAGAGTGCCTATTACACTTTATTGTCAGCTGGAGTTAAACAAATTAAACACCAGCTAAAAGTCGACCAAAAAGCAGTTCATAATATGCAGCATAATTTAAAACTGACACAACCTAACGTAGAGCACTATTTAAATGTTGTAGACATATACCTTAACTTAAGACAAAAATTAAATGCCAAATATGACATTTATGCTAAAAATGAGCTGATTACATATAATCATTTTCCAAAGAATAAACCAGATTTATACTTAAGATCTAAAAAGACCGATTTTATTCTGGATAACATAACCGATAAATCATTTTTTAAAGTTAAACTAAGAATATCCGAGCTATACCACCACTACGACTATGCTAACTTACTTCTTACGTCTTACGGCAGCTACCCAATAATTCTGCTAGTTACAAGAAATAAATACCAGCTAAAACAAATTACAAAATACGCGTCTAGCTATCTTGAAAATCTGGGGATAACTAGCGAGATAAATATTTGCTTAACTACAACTGAAAATATATTAAGTACAGAGTCAAATATCTGGATAAACGTTAATAATCCAAGTCAATCTTTTGATGTTTTTAATTACCGTTCGGTCTGGTAGCAGCATCAATACCCTCATCAGTATCTATATATTTAGGCAGCTCCTTATTAGTCACAATTTCGGTAATCTGCCGGCAATCATTATCAGATAATAAATACGGCTTTGGTTGCAAGCTATCACCGACCGAGTCAAGATAGTCATAAATACTATCTATACCGTCATCAACGTTAATTCGTTTATTGTGAACAATGAACGGCGGTCTATCTTCAACCGATACAATGAGATATTCGTTATCTTCTGGACCATAGTCATCATAATCCTGATCAATCATAAACGGAGATCTGTCTCTAAAAAGAGTAATTCCCATCATACCCCAGCCGTGCTTAGGATCATATCTCTGATAATGCAAAGCTAATTCATCACATTCACCTATTAAAATTGAAAATTTAAAAGTATCAAGTTTAAAAACTACCATAGTTGGATCTAAATAGTCCCCGGTATTTTCTATTACAAAATTAGACAGTTCATCGGCGTGACGCTTAGTACGCTCAATAATTAATTGAGATAGTGATAGCTGATCTGCCGATAGCTCGTGACGTTCCTCAAATGACTCACTCATACAGATATATAAACATATAAAAATACTGCAGTCAATAATCTAAACTGGCGTTGTTTCACTATCTTTTATAAATTCTGTTAAAAAGGTTTTAAGATATTCTTTATAAATCTTAGGAGAAAAAGAATTGCCAAATAATCCTAGTGCTGTGATGTTTCCAGCGGTTCTTGTCTAATTACTCGGCCGGCATAACTATAAATACCAGGCATACTCCAAGCCTCGGCTAGACTACTAAGCGTAAAAACTTGAAAGTTGTGTAGATTTCCTAGATACTTAGCAACTGAATTTCTACGAGGTACCTGGTATTCTGGATTGTTATTTTGCTGGCTTTTATGGTAGCTAAAAACTAGATCAGTAATGCTATTCGAGTAATCAAGTGTAGTCAAAATATCGGAGTACCGTTCAGCAGCTTTCCAAGTCACCGATAGTGGTCCGGGATATAAAAAGTTTGAATCATCCGATTTGACCCTAGTATCTCCAATCATAGTAGCGGGAACAAACTGAAAAATGTTGGCAAGTAGATCATTAGTCTCGCTACCAGCCTGTTTTATATAAATGTTGTAATCTCCGTTTAACAGTTTCTTGGTTTGCACATATATATCGCCCAGTTTATTTAGATGTCCATCAGTTAAATATTTACTGTGAATCATATAGTCCGGAGTATTATTTTTTTCGTAGTCAATTGAATCTTTTAAGAATTTTTGAATTACTAAAGGGAAGTGAGAACGATCCTGATTAAACAGTGCACTACGGTCGCCGGGTGAGATCATACTGATTAGCAAAGACTGTAAACCGATAGGTTCGCTAGCAATACGATTAAGCAGGCTAACTTTCGCAATTTCTGAACTGAGCTTTACACGTCTTTCGTTGTCAGGATCGAACATGTAAGACGACAGACGAACATCGGCGAAATTAGGACGGCTAAGCTCGGATAGAGCATAGGATTCTATATCCCTGACTCTGGGAGCAGAAATACCCAAAAACTCTCCAATTTCGGCGTATGTTCTCGGAACGTCGCCGACTAATCCGTTTCGTTCATTTAAAATAAACTGCTTACGTTCATCGAGAAGAAGCATTATTTTACCAATATCAGTTTTAAGAGACATATCGTCTGCTAACTCTTGAGGATCTCGGTAGTACTTATCATCGCCGTCATATACTGTTTCTGTACTGCCGATCATTGTGCCGCGCAGGTCATAGTCTCTAACTAGTAAGATATTATCGAAACGATCTCTTAGATCCTTGTCACGCCCGCCAAGAAGCTGCTTAGCATCAATATTGGTGAACAGCTCGTCAGCAGTCGGCAGTCGACCGTTTAATTCTTCAAATTCAAGAATAGAATGATCGATAGCCTGATTAACTTTATTTGGAATACCGAAAAGATGGGTATCGGGATATAAACCGTCTTTTTCAAGCATACGTTCATATAAAAGTGCCCGGGTGTTAGCTATATCTTCTTTTGGTGCTATCGTAAGTTCGTTAATTAACCTGCCGTCAACGCTCATTAGGCGGCTATAAAGTTCGGGACTTAGTATTCCCCTAAGATACGACAGGGAATGAGTCCCACTGCCTGGCTCGCCCCGATTTCCGTAGATAGTGTTTAGCTCAACCCTGTCTTCGCCTAGAGCTTGGAGGGCAGTCTTCTGCTGCTTGCCAATATTGTCATCGATAAAGTCGACAACAATCGAATGAAGACCGCTTTTTTTCTTTCTAATAACCCGGCCGATCTGCTGGGTAATCTTTACGATAGATGTAGTCGGGCGGGCATTTATCAAAAAGCTGGCCTGATCGCTGTCCCAACTCTCAGATATAAGATCAACAAACGTCAAAACATCAATTTCTCCATCCTCAAACTGTTTTAATACCAACTTGCGCTCAGCATCATTGCCGGTTGACCGACCGACCGCCCGAGCCACAATATTTCTTTTTTGACCAGTGTTCTTATCGGTAATAACCTGTCTTTGTAAATCCTGGGCCATTAATTTAGCGTGAGCCAAGTCACCACCCGGCAAACAGGCAACAATGCCCCGTCGTCCATCTTGGACAAAATCGCAGGCAAACGAAGCAGCTTTTTCGTTTCTAGACTTAAGGTTTATCAGGCGCCTAAGTTCCCTAATTGAAAAATCCTGATGCGTTGGATCGACTATCTGTATCTGCTCACCAGTCGTATAGGTTAAACACTGGACTGGTGCGACAATATCGCTGTCGATCGCTTCACGTAAATTAAGGCTGTGGATAACTTCCGGAAACACCTGATCAACCGATTTGTTAATACCAAAATTTGGAGTGGCAGTAAACCCGAGCTTAATTGCATGGGGATATGATTTTATTAAGTTTGCCCGTGTTTTATCTCCCAGCGCACGGTGAGCCTCATCACAGACAATTACATCGAAGTCACCGAGCCGATTGTCAGCCGAAAAACCGTTCAGCGACTGATAAGTAGATATAACTAATTGATCGCTTGGACTGGCAACGTACCCACCGTACTGGCGGCCAATTTTAGAAATAGTTTGTTTAGATGCAAACTGACTCAGCCCCTTATTGCCATTTAAACCGATAAACTGATCATTGGCATGTTTGGTATTAGATAAAACCAGAACTCTAAGTCCGGCACCGACTAAAGTATCGGTTATTTTAGATTCTAAATAAGTTTTACCACCGGCCGTAGCCAGCTCAACGTAACCTTCTTTTTTACCAGTAGCTAAAAAAGACGATATATCATCTAGTATATTCTGTTGATGGGGCAAAGTTCTTTAATTTTCAGTCGCACTACGCAAAAGTCGCTGGTTATAAATTGCTTTAACGGCAGTAAGAATGGTCCGCTCACTTTTAAACTCGTCTCTAAGAGCCTCTATTTCCGATGTGTCCGGTCTGGTAAGCAGCTCAGTCTGTTCCGGCGTCAACCTGTCATAGTCATCGCCAAATCGGCCGATTAGCTGTTGCACTTTTATAGATTCGCCGAGACTAAGAACACCAATTAGTCTGGATCTGATACCAGATAATAATTGTTCATGGTTTTTTGCAAAATCAAACTCGTCGTACTGCTCTGGCATAAATCCCAGAACGTTTTTTTCGATCTGGCTATCGTAAATATTCTCAACAGGCATAAGACAATATTATACAATAAATATACGATAAAACCAAAGCTAGGTTAAGGTTTACTACTACTATTCTGTCTGGTCTGCAATCTGGCCGTTTCCGGAAAGTTCCAAAGCAGCAAACCCGGCCAGCGGCAGTGCCGAGGCAACGACAAATCCGACACCGACACGGTTAAGAAAGTCGTTTAATCTAATATCGTCATCATGAGTTTTTAAATCGGCCGAAATAGTTGCTAGTTCTTTTGGCTTCAATGCAATGTTGGACATATCCATATGGCGGTGCAGGCTGCCGTCATAAACCACTTCAGCCGAATGCGCAGAAGATCTAGCATCCTGCTTAAAGTGATTAGCCGAAATGTGAGCACCCAGTGCTGCCAGACCACCAACCGCTATAACACCAAATGCCTTTATTCCAAGGCTTAACTTTGCTTTTACTTCATGGCTATCGTTAGGTGCTTGAAGATTTTCTTTTAACATAACTATGAATAAAGTTCCGTTAATTTAACTAAAGTATTATAACAGAAAATTCAATAATTAACAATACTTCAAATACCCCCCATTCCCTATCAAGAGAACAGTATCGATAACGCTGTTGTTTTATTTGTAAAACTGTTAGTATAATGAATACATGGAGAAGATACAGTCTGAGAGGCGGCAGATCGAAAACGAAGTAGTTTTTCGACAAGCTAATGAACGCGTCCAGACGGAACTCGATAAATTAAAAGAGATCGCCGAAGAAGAGAAAGACAAATCGCTGCCTGAGCTCGAAAATCTTACCTTTCATTTTTTCTGTGAATGCTCAGATGAAAACTGCCTACAAAAAATAGAAATTAAACTAAGCATTTATAATGAGATACACAATAACCGCAAACAATTTATTATTAAGCCAAAACACGATGTATCAAAAATAGAGAATATTATTTTAAAAGACACAAACTACTGGGTTGTAGAAAAGCATTTACAGCCACCGGAAAGAGCTGCCAGACTTCACATAACAAATGTATTAAACGTACCTTTAGTCGAATCATAATTAATAGTTCGACTTCTTTATAAATCCAAATACAGCAGTGTTCTAAAATAATTATAAACTGCTAGTTTAAATCTTGCCGATAGCCTGCTTAATAGGTTCTGACGTAAAGTAATGATCAAGCTTGACTATTCGGTCTATTTCTTTAAGGGCGTCCTTTTTAAACCTCTTATTATCAGGTTCGCTGACCGAAACGACAGCATAATTATTCTGCATCTGAAGTATGGCATCAATCTGGAAATTAACCCGAGTATTTAGGTTCTCTTTATCATAACTATACAATCCAAGGCCAGTAGGGGCGGCATCGAGAAGAAGCTTAGTATGATCAACTATTAAATCAAGACGAAATTCCTGATCATGTAGAAGCTGCACAGAATCATTTATATGTCCGGAACCCAAAATGACTGAGCCAACTTTTTGATTAGTTGCCGAAAGTCCGTCGTACATCTTTTGAATTAACAGAGCAGTCCGCCCTTCTACGTATTTATTAAGTGTAAATAATTGTTCCGGACTATAGTGCTGTTGAACGTCAGCAATACGCGAAAAAAACGAAGTTACAGACTGCCACGGCGAATATGCAGCAGTTCTATCCGATGTAAATACGGCGACTGCGGCAATCGAACCAGCTATTCTAAAAAAATTGCGCCGCGAAACCTTACTAGCTAGCTCATCATCGAAATTACCGGATACGTTATCATAACCAGCCATCCATTTTCGCCAGCCATGAGCCATTTTATCTAACTGCACGCCACCTAAATTACCAGCAATAAATATAGCTCCAGCGTCGGCTAATGCTAATCCAGATGGCACTAAATCGGAAGCAGGCTGTTCATTATAGATATTATCTCCGAGCAAGACATTAATACTGTCGGTACCATTTATTAAAGTCGGACGGTCTGGCATAAATTCCCATATATTAACTTTGTCGTCGATTGTTAATTTTCGTTTATCATGCGGACAGACAAGGCTGTCGATAGCGATCATTTCCGGGCTGTAATCTGCCAATCTTTCGGTGACTGCCTGGTTCCACTGATTAGCACCAACTTTACCAGATCGCACTTTCTTATCTAACTGTTCTGACGAGCTCTGACTTAAAGTGTGAATACCGGGCTCAAAGTGGACTTCTGGCTGCGGAGGTTGTGTTGGACTAGATTCCATATACTTTCAAAATAAGATAATAAATATGTCAAAACAGATAATACAGATATTTGTGACATATCACAACCGTAGCCACTTTAAATATATTAATAAATTAACAAAGCTATTATCTATTCTTAAAGATTATTTGAAACGTATAATACGACGACCGATTGCAGACTAGCTTAAAAGAACAAGTTAAACAGTTAAACTCAGTTCAATCAGAAGTGATTATTTACAAACAGCTCTATCGGGTGAGGACCGCCAAAGTATCCATGCGGGGAAGATAAAATGTCCAGATCACCGTCTTTATTGACGTCGGCAACAGCGACGTTGTGAGTTGCATCATGCGACAAAACTTGCTCATTAAAGTTTCCTCTACCATCATTATAAAAAACCGAGATGCGCTTATTTACTGACTGATCTTGCTCACCGGTAACTAGATCAGGAGTCCCATCACGGTTAATATCCGCAACGATAATATTATGAGTATCTGTATAGCTAGTATTAATGTTATGCACTATCCAGGGCTGGGTACGATTTAGAGGAGCCTCAAACCATTTTAAACCGCCTGGAGGAGCCGGACTGCCTTCAGATTGTCCTACAACGACATCCATACGTCCATCGCCGTTAAGATCAGCTGTAGAGGCTGTTGCAACTGAGCCTTCATCACACTGGTTAAGTCCACCAGAACAAAAGTAACCCGGTCCAACCGTAAACATAGTCCAGGTACCGGTTCGAGCATTTCCTCCGACGTCTCTAGGGTTCTGATACCAAACAATGTTATATGGAGAACTAGCCCCATTGCCAACTAAATCAATTCGGCCTTTGCCTGAACCACTATCAAGCAGGGCCGAAGCACTAAAACTGGTGCTCAACCTAATTGTTTGCCATGAAGTCGGACTATTTTGAAAATAGATATAAGAATTAGTAGCAATATCGGTCTTACCATCACCGTCAATATCTCCAAGTGCAATTGTATCCTCACCGTTTCCAGGTCCAATTAGTACTTTTTGCCATACGCCATTAACCGTTGTTGGATTAATAAATAAATAAACGTTGTTATTAAGGCTGGCAATAATGTCTTGCCGGCCATCGTTATTAACGTCATAAGCTTTCAAGTCTTCGTAGGCTGTACCGCTAGAAATAATCATATGTTTAGTCCAAACGTCACTTGGTATCCCGCTAGCTGGATATTGATACCAGTAAATGCCACCACCACCCGGTTGAGAAGGTGAAGGTTCTTCTCCGATTACAGCATCAGCCTTACCATCGCCGTTTAAATCAACCAGAGTCTTTTCGACGACCGTACCAGCCGGACTAGCGTCAATTACGTACTTGGTGAAACTGTCTTTAACTACACTGACAACCGCTGTTGGAGATGATGCAGACGATGCAAAACTAAACGAATTAGAGGCAACCACTTCAACCCTAATGACAAGGCCGACATCAGCCTTAGTAACTGTATATCTAGAACCGCTCCCACCAGCTAAGTTAAAACAGAAATATCCGGCACAATCCTGCCACTGATAGGCATAACTAGTCGGACTACCGGTCCAAGTTCCGGTCGTTGCACTTAAGACTTGGCCAACAACAGGGGAGCCAGTAACAACAGGCCGAACCGTATTAACAGGCGGCGGAGTTGCAGCAAAGCTTTTTAAAACTGCAAAACTACCACCAGTAAGCGCAAATACAATAGGAAATATCAACAAACCCTTTACCGGACTAGATGGTCTTAAAAAATTAGCAAGTTTATCTATTTTAGTTTGTTTCTTTTTTGCAGTCAGCATATTTTTCTTTGTTTTTAAATAACTATCAATTATATAATCTACCATCACATATCGTCTGTCAAATTGCTTGTGGATTAATATAGGTTGACTATATTATCATTTTTAGAATTTTACAGATACTTTCGAAGCTAAAGAATCAACTTCACCAGATGTTATATATAGCTTTTTATCTGACAATATTTCTGAATGTATTTAAGTAATACCAGTGATTATGGAGCGGCAAGGATCGAATATGCGAACTCACGATATATACTTTTATGATACTTAAAGACGGCTTATAAGTACAAGTTAGCTTAGTTGTAATAAAACTCTCGGAGTCCTTAAATTTGCTTTCTTGTCTTTGCTAATAAATGCTTTTAAATTATCTATTTGCATTACTCTCATCTGTATGTATAGTACATAGTAATTATGCTAACGGTTAAGACTGAAGGCATTCGCAAATAACAAATAAAGAGAGAAAAATGAAATACAAAACAAGGTCGGGATTATTATTTATTATTTTCCTGATATTTTCAATCTGTTTTATAGCCCGAACAGGTCACGTCTCAGCTATCTCTGTCATCTCTGCTACGGGAGGTGATGGTTATACACCTATTGTCTATAAAACTCTAAGTGGGCAAACTCAAGTGTATACAATTTACCATCACAGGAAGCCGAGTGGTACTGCCACGCCTAATAGCAATATTAACTGTGTGTCTACGACTACCAGTGGTATATGTGTAGGTTATCCTAAATATTTTAGTTCTACTTTAGGATCATCAAACACCGGCGTGGATGATATTAGTACAAGCTTTTATCCGCACTACATTATGGTTGGTTCAAAACTTTACTACGCTGCACAGAGAAGCGCGGATAACGGTATAGGCTGTTTTGATTTAGAAGCGGGGACTAATTGCGGTTATATACCACTTGGGACATTAGTAATGAATAATTCTCCAAATGCCTCTGCATTTGATGGATTAGAACAGGTTGGCAACCGCTTATACGGTATCGGTGAAGATGTAAAAGCGTACTGCTATGATCTAAATACATTAGCCGCCTGCATTGGTCAACCGTATGACATTGCCGCCGGGGATGCAACTATGCCGGCTTATGATGGCACTTCCCTTCGTTTACCTAGAGAAGTAATTGGAACTAACGTTTACCTGGTTGTAAATTATTGGTCCCAGTCAACTCCTGCAGATGCTAGATTAACTTGTTATGACACCCTGACTGATGCTAGATGTGCAGGTTGGACAAATGGTGTTGATCTGGCCGGTACCAGTACTGTTGCACACGAAGGGATAGGTTCGATATTTGCTTCATATTCTACGACGGGAACAGCAAATGCTGTATGTATTGCCGGCTTTGGACCTGACGGTCCAACATGTTTTGATCTTAATACATCAACGCCAGTTACTCCACTGGCAGGTTTAATGACAGGGTTACCTGGTTCATTTGCTCGTGAAGAAACTCGATTTGGTAATAAGACATACTTCGCATTCTATCAGCCGAATGGTGGCTTTGCTGATTGCTACGACTTTAGCGTGCCGGCGCGATGTGCAGGTTTCGGTGGCCCACATTTCTGGCCGAGTGTTAATAGTGGAAACACCGGCGATTATGGATATACCTACTCAGACCTTGGATGTTTCTTCGCTACAGGCGATGCCGGTATTGTCTGGAGTTTTGATCCTGTTACCGGAAATACAGGCAATACATCCTGCCCTGGACCATCATCAAATGTCCTAAATTCTAATTTGGTTATTCCGAAAGCTATGCCTGATACGGGTATTATTAAGAATAGTTTTGCTTGGAACTACACTATTCCAGTTGTTTCTATCGCCATAACTTCCATACTAATTCTGCGACGAATTCGTACTAAGTTATATATCAAGGTGTAAGGTACGGTATGATAAACATAATTCGCCGTAAGCATTATTATTTTGATAAACGTATGCCTATACGTACACATTATTGGAAGAAACGTATCTTTGTAGCTACACTAATCATCTTTCCAATGATTACCTACGTATTAATGTTTCAACGTCAATCACTTGGACCAATTATTTCGTTAAGTTCGCCAAGTAAAGTTTTTGCTACAGGTCAGCAACAAACAGAATCGAATACGTCCCAACCTTCTAAACCAATATTTCATATACTGATTCCTAAACTAAACGAAAATATAGCAGTTGTGGGCGTAGGAGTCACAAAAAATGGAGAAATGGCTGTACCTCAAGATACAAACTATGCTGGATGGTATAGAAACGGCCCGAAGCCTGGTCAGCACGGCAATGCAGTTATTGATGGTCATAATCAGATACTCGGACAAGGTAAGGGTGTATTTTGGAACATTGACCAACTTGTTCCAGGCGATTCTCTTTATATTCAGAACGACACTCAAGTAAGTCAACACTTTGTTATCACATCAACTCGCAAATATGATGTCGCAAAATCACCACTAATAACCATCTTCGGTGAGTCAAACAAGGCACATTTAAATCTCATTACGTGTGCCGGAAAATGGGACAAATCAATTAACGGCTATTCTCAGCGACTGGTTGTATATGCCGACCTTGTGCAGTAACAGATATACCTCTTCAGTTACGAAGCAGTTGTAATGTGCTCCACATCTTTTTATTACAGGCGCTAAACACATCATCCATTCCAGCTTTAATACGACTAGTTACAATTCCAAGTCGGTATTGCTTATGTAAACGCTCAAGTATTTATTCGAGTTTTTCAGGGAACTCAAATAAATCAGAACTACGGTTAGACAGATCCTCTGCCATTTACCAAATCCAGTTCATTTGTGTTTTCTCGTCTGTCGGCAGACCTGTTTTTGAGTTACCAAAATATCCAAACGATCCGTCGGAGTCAACAGCGTCGTAGCCTCTACCGGTCAACTCTACAGCCAATGAGGTCTTTCCGGTACCAGATATACCGTCAATTTGATACAACTCAGCCATCAGTAAGGTTTACATCTATAAACTGCTTGAGTGCACCTAAGTCAGCTTTAGTATGATCGTAGAAGTACGTCTTAATTCCTACAGATACTGCGCTCTTAACAGCGGCAACGTTGTGTTCAAAGTAAATGACATCCTCAACTCTAAAGCCATAATGATTGAGCAGCTTGTTATAGTAAGCTGGATCAGTCTTCTCTGGATCATGTTTTAGAGTAAAAATCTCATAAGGGGATCTAGCTAGGTTATACTCTTTGAACTGTTCATCATTTGCGTCTGTTAAGACAATTAATCGAGAAATGGTATAAAAATCTACCAGAAGAACATAAGCCAAAGTTTAAAAACAAGTTAAAAAGTCTGGAAGATGAGGTATTTATACCTACCCTCTATGAATTAGTCACCCATCAATATTGTCTTGAAGAAGGCTGGACAATCGAATATGAGCCAAAAGTCGTCACTGGTAAAAATCCTGACTTTCTAGTTACAACAAAATCTGGATATAAGTTTATTCTTGAAGTCGCAACCACAATGGATAGCAAAGATATAAAAACATCTAACAAGAAGGTGCAGGAAGTAACAGAGGCGATAAGCGCAATCTCTACTCCATTTAAGCTAGACTTACACTATTTGATTAACCCAAACGACAAGGTCAAACTTAAGGTTGTGGCGAAAATGGTGAAGGACTGGGTTGATAAACTCGATACTACTAACACTTCAAAACGGTATGAGATGAACTTCGGTCATCATAGTCTTTCTCTTAAGGTCCAAGCGATTATTGACGCACCTAAACCTACTGGTGGTTGTGTACTTTCAGTTATGGACGTTGGTGGAGCTGTGCCTGATTATTCAGACAGAATTAAATCAGTTCTAGATGATAAAGCTAATAAATATAGCTCTAAAAAAACTAAACTTCCGCTAATAGTTATGATTGCTGACGGGGTTGGGCGTATTCGAATGAGTGAAACCACTATTGATAGAACGCTATTTGGTAGAGATATGATTACCTTTGGAGATCATGATAATCCGCCGATGTGGCATAAAGACAGAAGCGGACATTTCACACCAAGCAAGGACGAGAATCTGGAATGGTTTGGGAAGCGGACAGGACTAAGTGCGGTTCTGTATTGCTCGTTAAGGGAAAAATCTAGTTTTCAAATGCAAGTGTTCCATAATCCGTTTCCTAATATACCTCTTGATGAAGGTGTATTCTTCAAAATGCCACAATTACTAAAATGGGAGAATGAAAAAGGTATAATAATGAAGTGGGTAATATCAAACCCAGAAAGTAGCAGAATATATTTTGTTTTATGATTGTTCTGTTATGAAAGTGAGTATTTAGAGCCTTTAAAAATCTCATTCCATCTAGTAACCTCTCCTACTATTTCCTTATAAACCGAATAGCTTAGGGTCACGAAAAAGTGCTTTAGATCTACTGAAAGATGAGTCACTTTCTTCGTAATCTTTTAACGGTAATTTACTCTTACTTGTAAGGAAAGCTTTGATCTGCGTAATAGTACTACACAGATAAACTGTGACTCAAGTAATACTTCTATAGCTTGGCAACAACTGGGTCATAATTATTTAATAGTGCAATATCAAGGACAGCACCCCGTATTTTTGATTACTGTAATTTATTCTGATAGCCAACTATCCATTTTGAAGCTTATACATTTATATATACAATATGTATTAAGACTAACCATGGCATTATCAACACAACCATATAAAGGTGCTAGAGACTATTATCCTGAAGATAAACGTCTACAAAAATATCTGTTTAAAGTAATGCGAGAAACAGTCGAGAGATTCGGTTATGAAGAATACGACGCTCCTATACTTGAACCGACTGAACTATTTGCGTCGAAAACAAGTGATGAAATAGTAAACGAACAAACATACACATTTGAAGACCGCGGTGGACGTTCTGTAACAATCAGAACAGAAATGACTCCTACTGTTAGCCGAATGGTCGCAGCTAAAAGGCAAGAACTACCTTATCCACTACGCTGGTACTCAATTCCTAACATGTGGCGCTATGAAAGGCCTCAAAGAGGCAGGCTTCGTGAGTTCTGGCAACTCAATGTTGATCTATTTGGTATTAAAGGTATAGAAGCAGATTTTGAAATAATACAAGTCAGTGATGCCATTATGAAAGCGTTTAAAGCAAAACGCGATATGTATACAATAAAGATTAATAGCCGAAAGCTAATAAATACATTCATAAAAGACATTCTTGGACTAGATGAAGTCCAATCGACTACGTTAATAAGATTAATAGATAAAATGCATAAAATGGATTTCGTTCAGTTTAGTGGCCAAGTAGACTCTATATTTAATCCGTCGCAAAGAGAAAAAAACGAACCGGAGATGTTATTTGAATATTTAAAGGCTACAAATCTTGATGACTTGCCAGAAAGTATAAAAGATCATGAATCAGCCAAAGAATTAGATACGTTACTTCAAATGCTTGGTACTGCCGGCATACAAAACTCAGAATTCGATCCAACATTAATGCGCGGATTCGATTACTATACCGATATAGTTTTCGAGGTATTCGATAATCACCCAGACAATAACCGCAGTATGTTCGGCGGAGGTAGATACGAAGGACTAATTGGCATGTTTGGTGTTGAGCCGGTACCGATAGTCGGTTTTGGAATGGGCGACGTAACACTATCTAATTTCTTAGAACTACACGAATTAATGCCGGAAATTACAGTAGAAACAGATATATTCGTTGTCTTTATCGGGGACGTCTATCAGAGGGCGCTCGGTGTAGCAAGTGAGCTTCGGCAAATGGGACTGAACGTAGCAATCGGCGGTCCTGATCAAAAAACAGAAAAGCAAATTAAAACGGCAGTTAAAAAGCAGCTAAAATATGCGCTGTTTATAGGTGAAAAAGAACTAACCAGCGAGCAGTACGTAATTAAAGATTTAACAACCAGCAATGAAGAAACACATGGTCTCGAGCGAATCGTCAGTATCGTCAAGGATTACCGTAAAGGGTGACAGCCACAAATCACACGATAACCGGAATATTAGTGGCCGCTGCCTACCCACATCCTTTAGTAGCAATACCGTTAGCACTAGCCTCCCATTTAGTTTTAGATAGTTTGCCTCATTACGGCGACGACAAGCTACCCCATAGATCGTCCAAATTTAAGTTAATTGTAGCAAGTGACGCAATTGTCGCACTAATTGTGCTTCTAACTGTTTTATTTGCTATACCGACGCACTGGTTTTTATTATTAATCTGCGGAGTAGTAGCGGCCAGCCCAGATCTGCTTTGGCTACCTTATTGGATTGACGAGCTAAGGCGTAAAAAAGCAAAGAAAAAGTATCCTTTAATTAGATTTTTATCTTGGATTCAATGGGGCGAGCGGGCATATGGTTGGATATTTGAATTTATCTGGTTTATTGGCGCAACCTATCTCCTTGTGCCAGTTTTATCACGCTAATCTACTGGAAAAAAACGAGTCAGTCTGTTAGCATATCCTTCTATGAAGGTGACAAAGGAAACTATTTCTGATTCAAAAGTGAAGCTAATAATTGTAGCTGACCTAGCTGAAATTATTTCACTTAAAGACCACGTACTAACGCACTTTGTCGATAAGGTAAAACTTCCTGGCTTTAGAGAAGGCAAAGCACCAATATCTATGGTCGAGAAAAACGTCGACCAGCAGGCATTGCAAACAGAATTTCTAGAAGAAGCAGTCAATCACTTATACCAGGCAGCCGCTGCTGAAGTAAAGCTGCGACCGGTCGACCGCCCGGTAGTAAATCTAAAAAAGTTCGTGCCTTATACTATTTTAGAATTTGACGCAGAAGTATCAGTACTTGGAAAAGTAGTTCTGCCCGACTATAAGGCAATAAAGGTTGAAAAAACCGAGGTTAAGATTACCGAAAAAGATGTTGACAACGTAGTTGAATCACTCCAAAAACAGTTAGGTGAAAAAAAGCCGGTAACACGGGCAGCAAAGAACGGCGATGAAGTGACACTAGATTTTAAAGGGGTCGACAAAGACGGAAAAGCTATAAACGGCGCCGACGGCAAAGATTATACGTTAGTTCTAGGCAGCAATTCTTTTATACCGGGATTTGAAGATGAAGTTATTGGGCTTATGCCAAGCGAGCTTAAAACTTTTACAATAAAGTTTCCCAAAGACTACGGCGTAAAAGCACTGGCATCTAAAGACGTCACTTTTACAATTACTGTAAATCAGATTAATGAAGTCATCCCACCAGAAGTTAATGATGAGTTTGCAACTAAAGCCGGACCATTTAAAACAGTTAAAGAGCTAAAAACAGATATTAAAACCCAGCTTAAAATAGAAAGACAAAATGAAGCCGATGGAAATCACGAAGCTGAACTAGTAAAACAAATCACCGAGCAAAGTAAAGCGACTGTGCCGCAGGTACTGATCGACGAACAAATCGAAAGAACGCTAGCTGAACTAAAACAGAACCTAACCTACCGCGGCCAGACCTTCCCAGAATATTTAGCTGAAGAAGGTAAAACTGAAGACGAGCTAAAAAAAGAACTAGAGCCGGGAGCTAAAGAACGAGTAAAAGCCGGACTGGTTTTGTCTGAGATTGCCGAACAAGAAAAACTGACTGTAACACCTGAGGAATTAGAAATCAGAATGCAGCTACTAAAAGGTCAATATAAAGATCAGCCGATGCAGGCTGAGCTCGAAAAGCCGGAAGCAAGGCGAGATATCGCTTCTAGACTGCTTACCGAGAAAACTCTAGATAAACTACGGTCATATAGTTAATTATTACAAAATATGAATACATTTAACGAATCTGTCGAAAATACTAGACGCCTGCAAGTCGAACACCATGACAACAGAAACCATTTAATTAAATTAGGCGCAGGTGTAACTGTAGCTGCCGTTGGCATTAGTTTTTTAACGACTGAAGTAATAGAAATTGCGACAAATCATATAGCAGAAGTACTGCCAACATTCGGAATCGGTGCGCTAATTCTCGTTGCTGCCGGTGCAATTGGCAGCCGAATTGGACATCAAAAAGACAGTTAACATTTTAAATTAGCACTCTTGACTTGAGAGTGCTAGTTTTAGTATCATAGTAATTACAAGGAGGGCAATAATGCCAAGTAATTCAATTTTGATACCAACTGTTATAGAAAACGAAGGCCGCGTCGAACGGGCATATGATATTTATTCGAGACTGCTAAAAGACCGGATAATCTTTTTAGGTACCGACGTTAACGAGCACACAGCCAACTTAATCGTAGCCCAGCTGCTATTTTTAGATAACCAAGACTCTAAAAAAGACATCTATCTTTATATCAATAGTCCCGGAGGAAGTGTCTACGATGCACTGGCGATTTATGACACAATGCAGTTTGTTAAAGCCGATATCCAAACAGTCGGAATCGGCGTGCAGGCTAGTGCAGCGGCATTTCTACTTAGTTCAGGTGCTAAAGACAAACGCTCAATTCTACCAAACGGTACTGTTATGATTCACCAGCCAAGCAGCGGTACACGAGGTAAAGTTACCGATATGGAAATCGATCTCAAAGAATCTTTAAGAATCAAACACCGACTAAATGAGATTATGGCAAAAAACACAGGAAAAACCGTCAAGCAGATTCAAGACGACATGGAACGCGATTATTGGATGCCAGCCGAAGAAGCTAAAAAATACGGCGTCGTTGATCACGTTATAAAGCCGTAACTGGGCTAAGTATTACACTAGAATGCAATAAGCTGTTATAATAAATCTCTTATTAAGAGGAGATTTATGTGGCAGTAGCTAATTATTCATATGACAATCCGGAAGCTAGTTATAAAATGCTTCATCCGTTTAATGTCACTGTTATCGATCCCAATGCACCAAATTTAATTGACGATGCCGTAGCTGTCCAGTCAGTTATGCATGATGCCTGGACTAAACAATTTGAACATTTGTACCGCCCTGAACAAATCGCACAATCGGTTGATCCAAATGATCCAAAACTAGTAAATGCCCAACTGGACCGAATAAAAGGCTCGTCCCGCGACCCAGGAATCACACAGTATAACGTCGGCAAACCGGTATATCTAAAGGCCTGGATGCCATTAGGGCCAGAAAACGCCAGAAACGCCGATCGAAAAACAGTTGGTATAGCCAAAGCTAACGAGCAGCCGAGGACAGATTTATTTAAAGTTATACCGCGGGAATCGTTAGCTGACGTTAGTAATATATTTGTCAGACCGACCGACGTAATCAGCACTTTTCCACTACAAAGCAGAGGTATCGGCTCAGCCCTACTTAGGTCGGCTCTAGATTTCTTTCCTCCAGATATGGAAACACTGATTTATGAATTTCCTTTTAACAAGAAAACGGTTGAATGGCTAGGTCGACTAAGCTTCGCTCCAAATAAACAGATAACTGATGGCGGCCATATGTTTGGAAAGTATAAGTTGCCTCAAACTATGTTCCTTGGAGAACCGGTCGGACAGTTAATTAAAATTTTAGAACATAAGAAGCCGTGGCTTAAAGATAGAATCAAGATCTAGTAATAATAGACTTGACTTTAGCAAATAAATCTATCAAACTAGTAACTAAGAAGTAGTGTACAAAGGGTAGTGCGGTTGTTGTTCACAATTTGCTCCAAAAACCCCAGAGTAGTGATCTTCGCACGCAAAATTACAACATCTACTAATCTATTTTAATTAGCCGGTAATATAACTTTTAAGATGTAAGTCTTTTAATTTGATTCCGGTAAGAAGTAATGGGAGTGCTTAGCTTATGGCTAAAACTGCAAGTAAGTCCGCTAAAATTGCGCCGTCGACGCGCAAGTTCTTTACCAAAACAGACGACGTAATCGACCTGCCAAACCTGGTAGATCATCAAAACCGCTCTTTCCAGTGGTTCGTAGACGAAGGACTCGGTGAACTGCTTGCCGAAATAAGTCCGATCGACGACTATACCGGAACAAAATTATCATTATCATTTAAAGACTACCGGTTTGAACCGCCTAAAGTACCAGAATCTGAAGCTAGAGAAAATAACGTAAGCTTCGAAGCTCCGCTGAAAGCAACTGTCGAGCTGACAAATAAAGTAACTGGTGAAGTAAAAGAACAAGAAATATACCTAGGAGACTATCCTTGGATGACCGACCGCGGTACATTTGTAATAAACGGTGCCGAGCGTGTTGTAGTGTCACAGCTAATCCGCTCAGCCGGTGTTTTCTTTACATCTGATGCCCATGGAACGCACAACTTATATGGTGCCAAAGTAATACCGGGACGCGGAGCTTGGCTAGAATTCGAAACAGCTGCCTCCGGTGCTATATTCGTTAAAATCGACCGAAAAAGAAAAATTGCAGTTACTACATTAATGCGGGCACTCGGTTTAACAGACGCTCATATGAAAGATACTTTCAAACACGTCGACTCCGGTAAAACCAGCTATATCGAGCAGACAATCGAAAAAGATCCGACTAAAGGTGCCAATGATGCCTTGATCGAAGTTTACCGACGTCTGCGACCAGGCGACCTTGCGACTGTTGATAACGCTCGCAGCCTGCTAGAGAACATGTTTTATAATTTCAAACGTTTTGATTTTAGCCGCGTCGGAAGATATAAGATCAACAAACGGCTCGATCTAGATATTTCAAACACAATTGAAAATAGAATTATGCGTCTGGAAGATCTAACGGCAATAATTGCCGAGATCATTAGACTAAATAATACTCAGGAACCAGCTGACGATATCGACAGCCTAGCTAACAGACGGGTTAAATTAGTCGGCGAACTAGTTCAGCGTCAGTTTAGAATTGGTCTGCTTCGAATGGAGCGAAACACAAAAGACCGTATGAGCATGTGCGAAATTGAAACAGTTACACCAGCTCAGCTTATAAACGCCCGTCCAATTGTGGCAGCCGTAAGGGAATTTTTTGCTAGCAGTCAGCTATCACAGTTTATGGACCAGATTAATCCGCTGAGTGAACTAGCTCATAAAAGACGACTCAGTTCTATGGGCCCAGGCGGATTATCGAGAGAACGTGCTGGATTTGAAGTTCGTGATGCCCACGCTACCCACTACGGACGAATTTGTGCTGTAGAAACTCCTGAAGGTGCCAACATCGGATTAGTACTTAATCTAGCTTGCCATGCCCGAATTAACGACTATGGATTTATCGAAACTCCTTACCGGATAGTAGTCAGTGCCGTGCCTGCAAAAGATGCAGCTGGTGAGATTGCTTCGGTTAATCTAGAAGACGAAAAAGGGACGACTATCGTAAAAGCCGGTCAAGTTATTACTGCCGATCAAGCTAAAAAACTGGCAGCTGTAAAAAACCGGGCAACCTGGCCCGTAAAAGCCAGAGTTACCCGCGACGTTGTTTATCTGGACGCATCACAGGAAGAATCGGCAGTTATCGTAAACGCATCGGAAGACTACGACGAAAAAGGACACTTTCTACTAAACCGTGTTTCAGCAAGAACAAAGCTTCAAGCCGGTGAAGTTGATGCCGACGACGTCACCCATATGGACGCATCGAGAATGCAGATTATCGGCTCAAGTGCCGGTTTAATTCCATTTATTGAAAAAAACTACGTTTACCGCTCACTTATGGGCAGCAACCAACAGCGTCAAGCAGTACCGCTAGTTAAGCCTAGTGCACCAATTGTCGGAACTGGCATGGAAACTACAGCCGCTAGAAACACCGGACAGTTAATTGTTGCTGAAGCCGACGGCGAGGTGTCACTAGCAAATGCTGACGAAGTAATCGTTAAGTATAAAGAAGGTAGTGTAACTTACAGACCTCAGCATTACATAAGATCAAACGAAGGTACTAGTATTAACCAGCGTGTCGTAGTATCGAGCGGCCAAACGGTAAAAGAAGGCGATTCATTAATCGAAGGAATGTCGATTGAAGGTGGCGAATTAGCGCTTGGAAAAGATTTGCTAGTCGCATTTATGCCTTGGAGCGGATATAACTTCGAAGATGCCATCATTATCTCCAGAAAACTAGTCGAAGATGACACCCTGACATCAGTTCATATTGTAGATTTCATGGTTGAAGTTCGAGAAACTAAACTGGGACCAGAAATAGTTACGAGAGATATTCCTAATGTTTCAGAAGACGCACTAAGACACCTTGATGAAGACGGAATAGTTAGAATTGGTGCCGAAGTACACCCCGGCGACATATTAGTCGGAAAGATTACTCCAAAAGGCGAACAGGAACTAAGCTCAGAAGAACGACTGCTAAGAGCAATATTCGGTGAAAAAGCTAAAGAAGTCCGTGATACGTCGCAAAGAATGAGTAACGGCAAGCACGGAAAAGTAGTCGGCGTAAAAGTATTTAGCCGGGCTAACGGACATGAGCTAAAAGCCGGCGTAATTATGCAGATTCAGGTGTTCGTTGCCCAGATGCGAAAAATAGCTGTCGGCGACAAACTAGGCGGAAGGCATGGTAACAAAGGTGTTATTGCCCGTATTCTACCAGTTGAAGATATGCCATTTACAGCCGATGGAACATCTGTTGATATTGTACTAAACCCGCTAGGTGTACCTAGTAGAATGAACATTGGCCAGTTATTTGAAACTCACTTAGGTATGGCAGCCAGAGCACTTGGTATGAAGGTAGCTAGCCCAGCTTTTAATGGAGTATCAATCGTTCAGATTCATGATCTGCTAAAACAAGCAGGACTACCAGAAGACGGTAAGCAGCAACTTTTCGATGGACGAACCGGCGATGCCTTCTTTGAGCGAACGACTGTCGGATCGATGTATATGATCAAACTAAACCATATGATCGCCGATAAGATCCACGCTCGTTCTACTGGACCATACACAATGGTTACTCAGCAGCCACTAGGTGGAAAAGCCCAAAACGGTGGCCAAAGATTTGGCGAAATGGAAGTTTGGGCTCTAGAAGCCTACGGTGCCAGCAATACTTTGCAGGAAATGCTAACGATCAAATCAGACGACGTTTATGGACGATCGAAAGCATACGAATCGATCATCAAGCAGACTGAAATTGTCGGACCGAAAGTACCTGAGAGCTTTAACGTTCTTGTAAAAGAACTTCAGGGTCTTGGACTTAAAGTTGACCTGATAGTATCAGACGAAGTAATCGATGCCGAAGCAGTACTAGCTGAAAATATTAAAGACGAAGCTACTCACCTTGCTGACGTCGATGTACCAGCTCCTTCAACTTCAGACGTCGATGTTTCTGTTGATGCTGCAGTCGATGAGTTCATGGTATTAGAACTTCAAGATACACTGCCGACCGAGCCAACTGCCGGAATGGAAAATGAAGAATACGACGCGACAACCGCCTCGATTAATGTTAGCGAAGAAAGCGAGGAGGTTTAATATGAGACGATATTCATACGGAACCAACATTGCCGATTTTGATGCCGTAAGACTAGCAGTAGCCAGTCCGACCGATATTCTCGATTGGAGTCACGGCGAAGTGACAAAACCAGAAACGATTAACTACCGAACTCAAAAACCAGAGCGCGACGGACTATTCTGCGAAAGGATCTTCGGACCAGTTAAAGATATAAATCCGCACGACGCAAAATATAAAGGCGTAAGATCGAGGGAAGCAGCGATTGATAAAAACGGTGAAATTGTCACAAAATCAATTGTCAGACGAGAGCGAATGGGCCATATCAGCCTGGCTGCTCCTGTTGCTCACATTTGGTTCCTGCGTGGTACACCGTCAGCTATCGGACTACTACTTGGTATGACAGTAAAAAACCTAGAGCGAGTGGCATACTTTGCCAGCTACATCATAAAGTCGGTTAACAGCGACAAACGAAACCAAATGCTTGCCGATAAGGAAGCCGAGTTTAATGCTGGATCAGAAGCGATTAAACTGCGATTTGCCAAAGAAGCTGAAGCCGAGAATGCCAACGTTAAAGCACTGGCTGAAATGCAGACTAAAGAACTAGAAGAGTTGTCAAAAGAATTTGACGCATTAAAAGTTCAGTTTGACAGTTTAGAAAAGCTAAGACTTATATCTGAAACCGATTACCGGTCGCTGCCTGACGATCTTAGATCACTAATCACTGTCGGAATGGGCGGTGCAGCCCTAAAAGAACTGCTCGATGAAATTGATTTGTCGAAGCTAATCGCTGAACTAGATATTGAAACTGAAGAAGCTAAAGGCCAAAGGAAAAAGAAGATAATGAAGCGGCTTAGACTGCTTGAGAGTATGGAGCGGGCCGGCATAAAGCCTAACAGCATGTGTATGACGGTTCTACCTGTTATTCCTCCAGATCTTCGACCAATGGTTCAATTAACCGGCGGACGATTCGCAACCAGCGATTTAAACGATCTATACCGAAGAGTGATTAACCGTAACAATCGGCTCAAGAAACTTATCGATTTAAATGCCCCGGAAGTAATTAGACGAAACGAACAAAGAATGCTCCAAGAAGCTGTCGACGCTCTAATCGACAACAACAGTGCCCGTTCCGGCCGAGCAGTGGCTGCCACCGGACAGAGGCGACGACTCAAGAGTCTATCTGACATGTTAAAAGGCAAGCAGGGACGTTTCCGTCAAAACTTGCTTGGAAAACGAGTCGACTACTCCGGCCGATCAGTAATTGTTGCCGGACCGGAACTTAAAATAAGCCAGTGCGGCCTGCCTAAGATGATGGCGCTTGAACTATTCAAACCATTCGTCATAGGACACCTGATTGTTAATGAGCACGCTCATAATATTCGATCAGCTACTAGGATGATTGAAACCGGTGAAACCGAAGTCTGGGATGCACTAGACGAAGTAATCAAGGGCAAATACGTGCTACTTAACCGAGCTCCTTCGCTTCACCGTTTAAGTATCCAGGCTTTCCAACCAGTACTAATTGAAGGTAAAGCCATCCAACTTCACCCGCTTGTCTGTAAAGGTTTTAATGCTGACTTTGACGGCGACCAAATGGCAGTTCACTTGCCACTTTCTGACGCTGCTCAGAACGAAGCTAGAGAAATTATGGCTAGTAACCGTAATCTTCTTAAACCAGCTGATGGCTCACCGATTTTACATATTGAACAAGATATCGTGCTTGGCTGCTACTACTTGACATACGACCGACCAGGTGCCAGTAAGAAAGTAAAAGCTTTTGCATCAATTGAAGAAGCACTGATGGCATACGACGCCGGTTCGCTGACACTTCAAAGTCCAGTTAGAGCACCGTTTAGAGGTGAAGTTCGAACAACTACATTTGGCCGAATGCTGTTTAACGAAATATTCCCAGAAGACTTTCCTTTCCTCGACGAAGCGATGACTAAAAAACGTCTCGGTGCAGCTATGGCACTAGCCTACGCAATGTATGGCCAGGACAAGACTGCAGAAATTGCCGATGATCTAAAGGACATCGGATTCGTCTACGCCACAAGGTCCGGAATATCTATGGGAATGGGTGACTTTAACGAAATTAAAGGCTTAAAAGGCATACTCGATGAGGGTCAGGACAAGACTGCAGAAATTGCTGAACAATACGACCAAGGATTCATTACTGATGAAGAGCGCTACCGTTTAACCGTCGAAACTTGGACAAATACGACTAACTTTGTCCAGCAGACATTGAGCGCCCAGTTTGCCGAAGAAGACAGTTCAATGTCGATTGCTGTAGTATCTGGAGCCAGAGGAAATATTGGACAAGTTATGACTGCCGTTGGACTGCTTGGTGTTACCACCGATGCAACTGGACGGTCAATTGAACTGCCGATTAGATCTAACTATATGTCAGGACTTTCACCTCTAGAATACTTTACGGCTACTAGAGGTGCTAGAAAAGGTATGATTGACACCGCACTTAAAACCGCTGACTCAGGCTACCTAACTCGCCGTCTAGTTGATGTTTCACAAGATGTATTTACGCTTGACGAAGAAGTTGACGATCCCGGTTTTGCAATTTATCGTTCCGACTCAGCCGAAATCGGCGTTCCTTACGCATCTCGTTTAGTAGGACGATTCACTGCCGAAGAAGTAAAAGGCATAGTCAAAAAAGGTCAGCTAATTTCCAAACAAATGGCCGAAGAAATCGACGCAAATGAAGAACTTGACGGCGTAAAGATCATGAGCGTACTTAGCTGTACCAGTGTTAAGGGTGTTGGTCGCAAATCATACGGTCTTGATCCAGCTACCGGTGAACTAGTAGCCGGACACCACCCGGCCGGTGTTATTGCTGCTCAGAGTATCGGCGAACCTGGTACCCAGCTGACGCTTAAGACTTTCCACTCAGGAGGAGTTGCCGGCGACGACATTACGTCTGGACTTCCCCGTGTCGAGGAACTGTTTGAAGTACGAACACCAAAGGGACAAGCCTATCTAGCTGAAATTCCCGGACTTGTTTCAACCTGGGAAGAAGGCGAGCATTATGTAGTTCAAGTTACAGCTAACGACGCTGAAATCATTGAACTGAAACTTGATGGCCGCAAAGCTCAAATAGCCAGCGGATCGGATGTATCTATCGGCGACGTAATTGCTGCTAAAGAAGACGGATCAAGTCCGCTTATCGCTCCTATGGCCGGAAAAGCCGATATCTCTAAGAAAGTAATTACCTTGTCTCCGACATCAAAGAGTGTTGAAAAATACGAGATCCCAAGCTTTAAGCAGCTTGTTGTAAAAGACGGCGACAAAGTAGTTGCAGGTCAGAGACTAACTAACGGTTCAATTAACTTACACGAGCTGATGCGACTTCAAGGAGTCGAAGCAACTCAGCGCTACATCATGAACGACATTCTAAGAATCTTTGCCTCTCAAGGACAAAACATTGCCGATAAGCACCTAGAGATTATTGTCCGTCAGATGTTTAGCCGAGTTCAAGTTGAAGAAGCCGGCGACAGTACCTTTGTCACTGGTGATATTGTCAGCAAGCTGGCTGTAGTTGTAGCTAACGAAGAACTTGTCTCAGCTGGCAAACAGCCGGCAAAAGTAACGCAGCTGCTGCTTGGTATTACCAAAGCCAGCCTATCGACTGATTCATTCCTAAGTGCTGCTTCGTTCCAGGACACAACTAGAGTCCTAATTGCAGCTGCTACCAGCGGTAAAGTCGACCATTTGTTCGGTCTTAAAGAAAATGTCATCTTAGGACGCCGAATTCCAGTTGGAACAGGATATCGATCACCAGAAGAAATAGAAGCTGCCGAAGCACTTGCCACTCTGCAGTAAATCTGTTAAAGTCTATATTTACAAACTTAAGTAGTCTGAGCCACACGTAGGCATGCGTGCGCTGCAGTAGATTACAACTTACGTAGGAGAATAAATGCCAACAATCAATCAGTTAGTGCGAAAACCGCGCAAACAAGTGACGACTAAAAGTAAGTCGCCAGCACTTCAGCGCGTCGTTAACAATTTAAAAACCAAACACTATGAAAAGCCATCACCATTTAAACGCGGTGTCTGTGTAAAAGTTACGACTAAAACACCCAAGAAACCTAACTCGGCACTTCGAAAAGTCGCACGTGTCAGATTGACTAACGGCTACGAAGTCTGGGCATATATCGGCGGCGAAGGACATAACCTTCAAGAACACGCAGTAGTAACAATCCGCGGCGGACGGGTTAAAGATTTACCTGGTGTTCGATATCACATAGTTAGAGGCAGCTTAGACCTTCAGGGTGTTGCTAACCGAAAGCGCGGACGCAGCTTGTACGGCGCTAAGAAGGCGAGCAAATAATGACTGAAGCAATTCCATGCGCTAAATTTGACTGCCCAAAATTTATCGGACTATTAAATGAGTTCGGTATGGGTGAATATGAAGAAATACCTACTGCAATGTGCGAAACAAATACTGAAATAAACCCGTATAAAAATGAGCAGTTTTGCCGTTTTTTCGCCGGAGTCGAGTTACAGCAATTTACCGGTGGTTCTAAAGGAGTATCAAATGCCTCGTAAAAAAACAGCCTCGCTAATTCGCGACATTAAACCAGACCGCGTTTATGAGAGCATCATGATTCAAAGGCTTATTAACCGAGTGATGCTAAACGGTAAAAAGCAAATTGCCGAAAGATTAGTTTACGGCGGACTGCAAAAGGCAGCCGATAAATTAAGCGTTAAAAACCCGATAGAAGTTTTTGATCAGGTTATCAGAAACGTTCAACCTCATGTTGAAACACGCTCACGACGTGTCGGCGGGGCTAATTATCAGATTCCTTTCGATGTTAAAGGCCAAAGACAGTCTCACCTTACACTAATGTGGATTGTTGCAGCTGCCCGAAGCCGAAAAGGCATGAGCATGGAAGACCGCTTGGCACTTGAGTTTGTCGATGCTTATAACAATGCCGGATCAGCAGTTAAAAAGCGTGAAGATACCCATAAAATGGCCGAAGCTAACCGAGCATTTGCTCACTTCGCGAGGTTCTAATGGCATTCGCATTCTATCGATCACCGGAAAGACAAACGAATCCGGAGCTATCGCTGCTGGGAATGACACCGGGCTTTTCTGAAATAGCCGTAAACGCCCTTAAGCGAGCTAGAAACGGACGGGGCTATACTCTTGACATCGACTTTCCTGATGGAAAAACTAAAGAATTAAACCAAACCGATGCTGCTGAAATTGCCGAGGTCGTCGACAACGTAACCGGTATCGACGCGGCTTTAGTTTTACAACAAAAAATAGCCGAACTGCTTAAGGACTAATAAAATGGCTAGAAGAAACAGCTATTCGGAATTTGTTGTTGCAAGGACTGTTAATGAAAATACTAATCATAGAGATACTTGTATAAATAAGTGCCCATATTTTGCTGACCATAAACGAGACAATCAATTCGAAATGGATAATCTCGATATGATAAAAAGATGCTACTTTCTAGGCGGTGCAGTTTCACAGCTCAGTAGTTCCGGTGAAACTATAATTTGTCCGGTACTGGAAACAGTCAGTCAACAAACAAATGAAGAAATTAAGGGAGAAAGTTAAATGGCAGCTAAAAAATATCCATTAGAAAAAATTCGTAATATTGGTATCATTGCTCACATTGATGCTGGTAAGACTACAACTACTGAAGGCATACTTTACCGAACCGGACTTAAGCATAAGATCGGTGCCGTTCATGAAGGCGAAACGACAACAGACTGGATGGCTCAGGAGCGAGAACGCGGTATTACAATCGTGTCGGCAGCCGTTACTTGCTACTGGAAAAACCACCAGATAAATATTATCGATACGCCAGGCCATATAGACTTTACTGTTGAAGTTGAACGTTCGCTGCGTGTACTTGACGGTGCAGTAGTAGTATTTGACGGAAAAATGGGAGTCGAGTCGCAGTCTGAAACAGTCTGGCGACAAGCTGATAAATACGGCGTTCCACGGATATGCTTTATAAATAAGATCAACCAGACCGGCGGTGATTATTATAAATCGCTCGATAGCATTCACGCCCGACTAAATAAAAGAGCATTTCCAATACATTTGCCCATCGGATTCGAACAGAGCATCAACGGTCTAATCGATCTCGTCAGCATGAAGTCCTACACCTACAAAGAATTTACAGATCATGAACTTATCGAAGGCGAAGTACCGGCCGACATGCTCGATAAGGCCAAAAAATACCGGTCGCTATTAATAGAAAATGCCGTAGCTGAAGATGAAAAGATGCTCGAAAAATACTTTGAAGTCGGCGAAGATGGATTATCGGAAGACGAAATACGTCATGCTATTCGAAGCGCCATCCTGGCCGGAGACTTTTTTGTCGTAACCGGCGGCGACGGACGCGGAGTAATAGTCGAAAAAGTGCTAGATTTAGTAGTAGATTTACTACCCAGCCCGATTGACCGAGGCAGTACCTGGGGCACTCAACCGAAAACAGGCGACGAAACTGAACGAAAACCTTCGCTTGACGAGCCATTTGCTGGACTAGCATTTAAGATTGCAACTGATCCGTTTGTTGGAAAACTAGCATATTTTAGAGTTTACTCAGGAAAAATTACTGCCGGAAGCTACATATTAAATAGCTCGACTGGAGAAAAAGAGCGAGTCGGACGGATAGTCCGAATGCAAGCCGATAAACGGGAAGACGTGGCTGAAGTAGAAGCCGGAGATATAGCGGCAATAGTCGGGCTTAAAGGCACAACTACTGGCAACACGCTATGCGACGTGTCTCACCCAATAGTTCTTGAGAGTATTACGTTTCCCGAACCGCCGGTATCGATCGCAATCGAGCCAAAGACTAAAGCTGACCAGGAAAAAATGAGTCTAGCGATGCAGCGACTAGCTGAAGAAGACCCGACATTTAGAATTAGGGTTGACGATGAGACTGGACAGACAATTATCTCAGGTATGGGCGAGTTACATCTTGAAATTATTGTCGATAGGATGAAAAGAGAATTTGCAGTCGAAGCTAACGTCGGACAGCCGCAGGTTGCCTACCGTGAAACTATCCGTAAAGACGGCGTCGAAGTTCAGGGCAAGTTTATTCGACAAAGCGGTGGACGTGGACAGTACGGCGACGTATGGCTAAGATTATCGCAAAACGAAGCCGGTAAAGGATTTGAATTTATTAACTCTATCAAGGGTGGAGTAATTCCTAGTGAATATATCAAACCGGTCGAAGAAGGTATTAAAGAAGCGATGTCTAACGGCGTACTCGCCGGATACCCAGTTGTAGATGTTAAAACTGAATTATACTTCGGCAGCTACCACGATGTTGACTCAAGTGAAATGGCATTTAAAATTGCCGGATCGATGGCACTTCAAGAAGGTGTTAAAAAAGCTAGTCCAGTACTGCTAGAGCCAGTAATGAAGGTAGTAGTTGTTACACCGGAACAGTTCATGGGTGAAGTAATCGGTGATTTGAATGCCAAACGGGGACGAATCGAATCGATGGAAGATCTTAGCCAGGGCATAAAAGAAATTACTTCTTTCGTACCATTAGGTGAAATGTTCGGCTACACAACTAATCTTCGAAGTTCGACCCAAGGACGCGCCAGCTCGAGCATGGAGCTTGACCACTACGCTGACGTACCTAATCATGTCGCTGAAGCAATAATCGCTAAAAACGCTAAATAGGAAATGTTATCGTGAACAGCGAGCATATGTTTAATGAACTTAATACCAGTAAGTACTCTGTATTTCTAACTGGTAATTTTAATGACCAAACCAGCCTTGAAGCTAGGCAGGTTGCCTTAGATCTAGGCTACGAAGAATCCGATGAATATAGTTTAAGCTTTATCCATCAGCCTGATGCTACTCGTCTAATTGATGCTGTTATATTCGCACCAAAATATACCAGCCGCGACAGCGCTATGATTTTAAGCGTGCTAACAGATAAATTAGATAAAACTGATCCAAATCAGTTTCAGCTCGGTCGATCTTTAATATTAAAAAGATTAAATCGCCTAGACGAGCAATACGTAAAACGCGGAAGCGAAGTATTTAATAAATACGATTACTACAAAATTAAAAACGTACTTACAGATTTTAAAAATTTTAATCCGAGACCAAGTTTTAGAGAAAGAAGTGCACACCTAGGTGGAGTATTATTAAATATTCTAGATGCACATTCTAGATTTAGTTCTAAATTTAAATCAGATTAAAAACTTTAATAATTGTAAATAAACTAATAAAGCTTGACCGCAATTTAGATTAGTAGTTAAACTCTTTAAACATGAAGAAGATATTTAAATACCTACAAGTTCAGCCAATTATGCCCCAGACTCCAGCAGCGCTGGCACTTAGATCGGTAATCTCAAAAACTGGTAAAGGCGTATATGCCAGCTCCGATACGCTATTTAAGGGCGCAGTATTTGGGCGCGACTCATTAGAAGTAGCAGAGGATTTAAATAATTTAAAACCAAAACTAGTCAAGCACATACTTCTGACTCTAGCCAGCCTCCAGGGATTACACAGCAGTGACGTTACAGAAGAAGAATATGGCAAAATTGTTCACGAATACCGAACAACTATCGTCGATGGCAAGCCGCTGGACGATATGTCGAGACATATTTTTACTGAGCTATCTTCACGCTGGGGCGGCACAGCCACAGAAATGGCATACTACGGTTCGATCGATGCGACGCCCCATTTTATCAGGATGCTGGGTATCTATACTAAAAGAAATTCAAAGAAGATACTGGAAGTACCGGTTCGCCGGCGTGATGGCTCTCATTCAACTATGTACCAGGCACTTGAACTGGCAGTCGACTGGCTGCTCGAAAAACTGGGCGATTCTGATTCCGGACTACTGGAGTACCACGCCCGAAATCCTCAGGGAATAGAAAATCAGGTATGGAAGGATTCAAAAGAATTCTATGTCCACAAAAACGGACGGCTAGCTAACCATCATTTGCCGATTGGTTCAATTGAAGTCCAAGGGCTTGCCTACGATGCCCTTAAATACGCTGCCTTAATGCTTCCGGAAAGAAGACAACAGCTGTCTGATCGAGCAAAACAGCTGCAAGCAAGAACGATACAGCTGCTTTGGCAGCCGAAACAAAAATACTTTGCACTAGGCATAGATTACCGTGTACCGGGAAGCATCAGAATAATAAAAACTATGACAGCCAATCCGGCATCACTGCTTGACAGCATGTTTTTTGACGATTTAGAACATGACACCAAGGTGAAATTTATTAAAGGAATAGTAATGAATATCATGGGCACCGACTTTTTAACCGACGCAGGTATTCGCAGCCGGTCACTTAGCGAGCGCAAACTAATCAAGTTCTGGGATTATCACGGTTCATTTACAACTTGGCCAAAAGAAACTTATGATATTGCCAAAGGAATGCGACGGCAAGGGTTTATAAAGTTGTCGCAGGAACTAGAGAACAGAATATTAAACGTAGTTAAAAAAAGCAAAGGCTACCCGGAATTTGTTTATGTCGATTTCCGGGGACGGGTACTTGCTGGGCCGCCAAGCGCAACTGAGCACGGTCCAGTGTCGCTAGTTGAAAGTACCAATAAGCCGGAAACCGTTCAGGCTTGGACAGTATCAGCAGTTATGGCTATAGCCAGTAGTCGATCGCCGGGTGTTAGACAACCGAAAATACATCAGGAAGAATGGCAAAAACTGCTTGAGCACGACGTACTTTCTCATATACCAAGGGTAAAAGAACTTAGGCGAGGCAAAGAACTCGGCGCCCGTTATCCTGATTATCCTTACAGTTTAGTTAACGCTTCCTAACATCTTAAAGATTAGTCACAAGTCAGCGTAGTAGTCTACAATGTTATATACATGAGGATTGCGATAGTTTCAGGACCATATATTCCAGTGCCTCCAGTTCAGTATGGTGGCACAGAACAGGTAATTAGCTATCTGATTAATGGTTTGAAACTTGCTGGCCACGAACCAATATTACTGGCGCCAGCTGACTCTAAAGCCGACTGTCGAATTATTCCAACACTAGATAAAGCGACTGGTTTTCCGAAAACAGCCGACGAGCTTAAACTAGTTAATAAAAAAATAAAACTATTTAACAGAAACACAAATCACGAAATATCTAAACTGTTGCCAGAAATAGATTTAATTCACTCGCATACGTTTGATCTGACTAAATTTAAAGATTTTCCAAATCTTACTACAATTCACGGGGCGATAACACTTGATAATTATAAACATTATGAAGAAAGAAAAGATCTAAACTACATTGCTATTTCGAAAAACCAAATGCAGTCTTACAGTGGACTAAATTACAAAGGCGTAGTTTATAACGGCGAAGATCTTGCCGACTTTAAATTTGTTGAAAAGCCGCAAAAATACTTGTGCTATTTGGGCAGATTCGATACCGAAAAAAGTCCGCATATTGCGATTGATCTAGCAATCAGCCGTAACATAAAAATAAAGATAGCCGGAAAAATCGATGTTCAAGGTCGGGAATACTTCGATAAAATTATAAGGCCGTATTTACGCCATCCGCTGGTCGAGTATCTGGGAGAGCTTGGCTTTAAAGACAAAGTTAAATTGCTCAGTAACGCTATGTGCAACTTGCACCCCGTTAGTTTTCGAGAACCGTTTGGACTTACAGTTGTTGAGGCAGCAATGTGCGGCACCCCAACTTTTGCTATCAGACGAGGATCGATGCCTGAAGTAATTGAAAACGGCAAAACCGGATTACTAGTCGAAGACTTTATCGAAGGATATAGCAAACTAGACCAATGCTTTTCACTAAACCGAAAATATATTGCAAGACGAACAGCCAAACTGTTTAACTATAAAAAGATGACTGAGGGCTATATTAAGGCTTACAAAACTGTATTAAAACAGTCGAAAAATAATAAAAATAGTTAAGACTTTGGCTTTACAACCAGCTTGAAATTCGATAGAATACATCAGTAACTCGCGTGAGGGCTTTTTGATTTATGCTTATTAAAGCAGCAAAATATGGACCGCGAACAACAATTAATTAAATAAGCTCTAACTAAACAATAGGAGACCAGACAATGGCAAATTTTGATAGAAGCAAGCCCCACGTAAACGTAGGTACAATGGGTCACGTCGACCATGGTAAGACTACACTAACAGCCGCAATTACTTCTGTACTTGCAAAAAAACTACCAACTGAAGTAAATAAGCCAGTTGCTTATGATCAAATAGATAATGCGCCTGAAGAAAAAGCTCGTGGTATTACGATTGCTACATCTCATCAGGAATATGAAAGTGAAAAACGACACTATGCTCACGTTGACATGCCGGGTCACGCCGATTACGTTAAAAACATGATTACAGGTGCTGCCCAGATAGACGGAGCTATTTTAGTAGTTGCTGCCAACGACGGCCCATTGCCTCAGACAAGAGAGCACGTTCTTCTCGCTAAGCAAGTTGGCGTACCTTCAATTTTAGTTTTCATGAACAAAATGGATCTAGCTGACCCAGAACTAATCGAACTTGTAGAAATGGATATTCGTGAATTACTAGCTAAGAACGGCTACGATGAAAACGCTCCGATTATTAAAGGTTCAGCAACCAAAGCTCTAGCTGGCGACGCTGCAAGCGAAGATGCAATCATGGAACTAGTAAAAGCACTTGATGATTTTATTCCAGAACCAAAACGCGAACTAGACAAGCCGTTTTTAATGCCTATTGAAGACGTATTCTCAATTAAAGGACGTGGAACCGTTGCAACCGGAAGAATTGAACAAGGTATCGTAAAAGTCGGCGAAGAAATAGAAATCGTTGGAATTAAAGATACTCGTAAATCTACGGTAACTGGTGTAGAAATGTTCAAAAAGAACTTAGACCAGGGACAAGCCGGCGACAATGTCGGAATTCTACTTCGAGGAATTGAGCGAGCAGATATTGAAAGAGGACAAGTACTTTGCAAGCCAGGTACTATTACGCCTCACACAGAATTTGACAGCGAAGTCTATATCTTAACAAAAGAAGAAGGCGGACGACACACGCCATTTTTCAAAGGTTACAAACCACAGTTCTATTTCCGAACTACTGACGTAACTGGTGAAGTTGAACTTCCGGCTGACAAAGAAATGGTTATGCCAGGTGACACGATTACATTTAAAGTAAAGTTGCTGGCTCCAATTGCCATGGAACAGGGTCTACGCTTTGCTATTCGTGAAGGTGGACGAACTGTTGGCGCTGGAGTTGTTACCAAGATCAATAAATAAACAGTGAAAGATTAAAAAAAGAGAGCTTTATATAGGGCTCTCTTTTTATTTAACATTGCTTAGCTGCTTTACTAGAAGTGTTTTTTAATCTAGAATCCAGTTAAGAAATAAGCACAATAAGGAATAATATGAAAAACCGATCAATCTTTAAGTTGTTTTTTTTGGAACTTATTACGTTTGGAATTTATAGAATATATTGGTTTATTAAAACAAGACGAGAAATGATGGATCAAAATAAGAATATAAAAATTGCTTCTCCATGGCTGCTGCTAATTCCATTTCTATTATTTAGCGCAGCTATATCGATATTCGTATTCTCGACGATTTCGAATATCTATAAAACTGTTACACCTGCTTATGCTACTTCATGCGTAAATGGTTACCCATATCAAGGTGATCAAGCAATCAATCGCTATAATAGCAATAGCGCTACCTGCCATGAAACCTATCTGCATCCAATAAGTAAATTTCAAATAATATCGATTATTTCTTTTTTTGTCGGATTTATTTTGATCATGATTGCTATGGCGCTATGGCTGTGGAGCTACTCTAAAGCAGTCGGAATAATAACAGCTGGAAAATTGTCTGCTGGACTGGCATTCGTAATAATAGTATTAGTGCCAGATGGCTTAGATATTTTAGTTATCCAAGATTACTTCAATCGGTTAAACGAAAATTTACTGCCAAACACTAAAGCCGATCAATTAATTTAATTATCTAAGATACCAATGCAAGTTGATGTCTTGCTCCCAATTGCTATGAAGCATTGAGAATTCTGCGTTTATTAATAAAGGGTTTTTAGGCGATCGAAGTGATAGTTAACTAAGTTTATTTATCAATAGACATATGCTAAATGTCAGATATTTGCAAATTATTTGCTTATAGCTTACGCTAAAATAAATAATAGTGATGTATATTAGTAGAAAATATAGGGCATAATTTTAAATACGAAAGACCCAATTTAGTAGACCGAAGACTTCATATGGAATCACCTAATCTACGACCTCAAACTATAGCAACGGAACAAGATGAAACAGCTCAGGGTATTAACGTTTTAGAAGATGACACTAAAACTAAACCGGAAGAAACAGTAAATAAAAAAAACAAAAACAAAAAAAGATATTTATATGGGTTGGGACCTGTTTACTGGGACTAGTCGTACTCTACGTGAGTATAGGACTTTACAATGGCTATCAAGATGATAAAACTAGCAAAAGTATTAATTACGACTACCAACACAAGAGTCGAAATGCCACTGAACTAATAGCAATGTTACGAAAAGTTGTGCCGACGCAAACGGTTTTAGTTGAGCGAACAAGGCAAAATTCTACATACTTGTTTGACAATAAGGGAGACACTATTGAACCCCCTGATGATGACTTTGGTAGTTTACCAGGTGCAGATTATTATGTTTTACAAAGAATGACAACAAGTACTTGGGTATCATTCCAACCGACAAAGACAGAAAAAACATTGACCAGTAGTGATAACCCCGCTACTTTTAATCAAGAAGAGCAAGATAGGGGTCAAGAAATCGTCAAAACTGCCACTCCCGCAATCAAAAATCTATTAGTTGATGCTGGTTTCCGGCTACAAACAAAACAAGATAATAATCCACAGACATCTGTAAGCGGCTTGTACGAAAATGCAGAAACTCATACGGTATGCAGTTTTAGTTCTGATTTAACTATTGATGTAAGTTGCGTTGATAGTAATGATATTAATAAAACGACTGTGGCCGACAAGCCAATATTTGATGCTGTAAAAATTGCTGCTAACAAGGTCAATCCCCCAGGATCAGAGAAGTATTTTAGCAAAACTGATATACCCGTTGGGATTGGTACCCCTGTAATTTTAGATAGTAAAACCCCAGGATATAAAGTTATAAATATATTAGAAGTTATACCGTTTGATACGGCCAAAAATAGCGGGGGGGAGTCTGTGAGAGCTTGGCTCTATCAAAAAGGCAATACGTGGACAGTATTTGCGTGGGGGATAGATAATGCCCCAGCATGTTCTGAATATCAAAAGGATCCCGACGTACACAAAGCATTTCTAGGACAGCAATGCTATATATATACCGAGGGTAATGGTGATGGCACACCATCGGTTGTAAAATAGATCAATCTGTAATAACGAGACTTTATCTTAGCTTTATATATAAAAAAGAATAGGTTTGTTCATTATTAATCATGACTAGACTAGATTCCGCAAGGTGCAGGGTAATATGATTTAAATACGTTATGATATTCTGGCTTATTTATAACATCGCAACTAGGTGATAGTTGCCCCTGTCGACCAGCAGTATTGCTTGCAATGTACCGCCACGAACCGGATAATTTAACTAAATAGGCGCCATAATCCGCCTGTTTCATACTTGATCCTGTTAGATTGCTAATATAAATACCCTTGACCTCGTCGGTCGTGCCTTCAGTATAGTTAATAATAGAATACTGAGTCGTATCTACGTTGGAGAACTTATTTTTTAAAGCTTGAAATGCTGTTTTTATGTCGGCTATATCCTGATTAAATTCCTTCTTTCCGATACATGATACTGTAGCAACACCAATACTATCACCTTCGGTACACAAAACTAGCTTACTTTCATATGTAATAGTTATACCGGGCTCAGTACCATTTTTGGCTGATTGAGTTAGACCTTCATATTTTAAAATGGTATCAATTTTATCCCTTTGAAGTGCTTGATTGCCGCCCGATCCATTTGGACCGGCAGTACCAACTGGAGCTATATTTTTATCATTAGCATAACTCGACCCGTTAAAAATAAAAGTAAAATATGGCGGTAATGTAACCATCGAAGTCGGATCTGTCATTTTAATATCGTCAATTGTATAAGTACTAACTGCTATATCCGTCCGGTGGTCAAGTTGCCCTATTTTGTATTTAATTTTATCCAGTTTATTTTGCTCAGCATCGGTTTGAATCGTTTTGACAGTATTACCGACAATAATTCTGTTCGACGATTTACTTTTGTAAATATAATACCCAATGCTGGTTATTAAACAAATAACTACCAGAATAATAAGTGCTTCTACTGCGCTAAAACCATCTTGACTGCTTTTTATGTGATCCATCTGATAGTCATTTTATTATATTTGCGCTTAGTATAAGCCTAAAAATAGGTGTTTACAAATAAATAGTTACGCCAATATCTGGCTTAATTGAAATAAGGAATGGTTACTGGTTATTAGCTGTATTCTTACCTCAATTTTGTTTATTTTGCCTAATTCTTGCTAGAGCTTCTAGTACAATAACTGATTCATCTACTTCTACTCCAAGTTCCGACAGTAGCCTTTTTCTTTCAATATTTTCAGTGGATTCTAAGGTCCTGACAATTGGACTTGTTACCTCATCTTTTATTTTTTCGATCCACAAACTTTTTAGAATATCATTCAAAGGAATTTCAACTCCGGCATTTTTCAATCCTTCCCACAATTGATAAATAAGGTTATTTTGGACACGCTCAGATTCTGCATAATTAGAGTTATTTTCAATCATAGCGTAAAAATAATTAGTAATTGCTTGTTGTCCAATTAACAGCCCGCTGACAATAATCGGTTTTGTTTTAGTTTCATCCTTCGACGGTTGATCAAAATTTATATAATTTGGATCAAAAATATTATTTGACATCTCCTGGGTGTCTAAATTAAGTTCAAAAGGAACGTCGCCGGTTATTTTACGTACCATGTAACTTCTCTTGGGATTTCGGGACTTACTATCAATCAACGTCGAATCTTCGAGGTTTGCAAGTAATCGTAGGCCATCTTTGCTAAATCTATGTTCGATACTAACTAAATTTCCGATTGTAATTTGATGATCAGCATCGTTTGTACCCTTTATATGTATTATTGGCGTACTTTTTTCGTTTTTTATTATTTCATTTACTTGTGATAAATTATTTGCTCCTTTTAAGGCGGTGGATGGATCAACATTAATCATAAAACCGGCTATTAATTTATGCGGAATATCTGATTTTTCGTCGGCTAGCACTTCATAAGCTAGATCACGGCAATGATACTGAATTTGTTTTACTTCACTAAATTTACTTGCGAGTTTATTTTTAGCGGCGTTAATACGTTGCCGAGTTCTATCTATTAATTCTTCTTCGCGCATTATTTCTTCGTCGGTAAAAGTGGATTCAACTTCATATTCTCTAATCGAATTGGTATATGTATCAATAAAAGTTTCGAGTTCGGCCTGCTGAACTATAGTTTCATCAACTTTAATTTCTGGATCCATAAAACCTCCGTTTAACTAATACGTTTCTCAAATATTTATAGACGGATAAAATCTGATACGCAAGCATAAGGATTATTATTTATAATTTGAAAAAGTTTATCATAAAAGATACAATAACATTTGTAAATTAATTATGGTGACTAAAAGTTAATACCTTGGATTCTATATACCAGGTGTTAATGTTACACCAAAGGGAGATTCGATGGCTGAAGCCAAAACCGAACCTAAAAAAGCGGCAAAACCAGAAACCAAACCTAGCGCTGTAGCAGAGAAAAGCGTACCGGCTGAAGCAAAAAAGCCAGTGACAGTTAAAAAAGAAGCAGCAAAAAAACCTGATGCTCCAGTAAAACAAAGAATTAGAATCAGGCTTAAAGCATATGATCATAAAGTAATCGATCAGGCTGCAAAACAGATTGTCGATACGGCGCTACGAACCGGTGCAGTAATATCGGGACCGATTCCGCTACCAACCCGTAAAACGGTATATACAGTCGTTAAAAGCCCTCATGTCTATAAGAAAAGCCGGGAACAGTTCGAAATGCGGGTACATAAACGCCTTATCGATATAAGCGACCCGACCCCCAAGACAATCGACAGCTTGATGAACCTCAGTTTGCCAGCCGGTTGCGACGCCGAAATTAAAATGTAGAGCTGTATTACCTAAGTTTTGACCTTGTCAGATGCCAGCCGCTACAAGCAGGGCATTTATAAACTCTTATCGGACTACCTGATAATTTTTTCGGATTTAACTTTTTAAGAGCAGACTGGGCAGAACTATCGCTGTTAAAGCGAGTTTTAGATTTACACTTTTGAGAATCAAAGCTGCTCGTCATAAAAAATTTGCAGGCATAATAATTACTTTAAAACGAATTAAATACATAAGAAAGATTATAGATTAGTCGTAATGTTTTCAGTAGATAAAATAAACCCGGTCGAAGAAGACAGCTCATTTGGCAACCTGCTAAGACATACAGTAGTTGGCAATATTTTCGCAGGTATAAAAATTGAAAGCCGAATCAGTTTTAAGCGGGCATTATGGAACGAAATAGATGACAGAAGCCTTGGCCGCTACATTGTCGAAGATTATAACCGTCACTTAAAAATAGCTAAAACAGCTGGCCAGCTTTGTTCTAGAATAAAATTCTTCGATGAAACTGGACTAAATATATTTGTAGCTGAAAATAACTTCGCCAAAATTGAATCGCCGGATGCATTGATAATCCACGATAACTTGCCGGCTGAAATAGTCGGCCATCCTGGCATGGTGCTGCGGTTTAACCAATGATAAAAGCCGTAATTCTTGATCTCGACGATACATTAGTAATGACAAAAGATGTTGCATTTGAGGGTGATAACGAAGTACTTAAAATACTTGGCTATCCTCCGGTCAGCCGAAAAGTACATAATCAGCATTGGGGTAAGCCGGCTGAACAAGCAGTCCATTTCTGGGCACCGGGTATAAATTTAGATGAATTTAGGCGTGAATATTACAAATTAATTGAGCGCTACGTAGACTTAAAAAAACTTGACGTGATACCTGAAAACAATTTAAAGATACTGGATAAATTTATTCAAGAAGATCGATCGATGTATGTGCTGACATCGCGTTCGCATAATGAGCTAAAACATATGCTGGAGCCAGACCATATTCTAGCTAGCCGTATACAGGCGTTTTATTATAAAGACAATCTTAAGTTTCATAAGCCCGATCCCAGAGTTTTTCAGTTAATCGAATCAAACCACGGCTGGAAACCGGAAGAATGTGTATACGTCGGCGATACCGTAAACGACGCTCTGGCTGCTAAAGGAGCTGGACTATATTTCATTGCATCGCTAGAAAGCGGACTGTTGTCAAAAAAAGATTTCGGCGAAAATACTGTCGATATATTTGTAAATAATTTTTCACAAGTACTAAAAGCGGTACAATTATTAGATCATGGCCATCAAAAAAATAAACATAGCTAATCCTAAAACCGATCTTAGGCGGGGCATTGACCATATCGGAGTGTCGGCTGTCGCTATAGTTCATGACGGCAAAGGACGGATACTGCTTCAAAAAAGAGGACCTAACGCAAGAGACGAACAAGGTAACTGGGATGCAGTCGGCGGCGCAGTTGAGTTCGGTGAAACACTAATCGAAACCATAACTCGAGAACTATTTGAAGAAATCGGCGTTATTCCAAAACGAATAGATTATCTAACTACTTACGACGCCCACCGTAATTTAAACGGCATTCAAACCCATTGGATAGCTATTGCCCACGCAGTGTTAGTCGATCCTAAAACGGTAAAAAATAATGAACCTGATAAAATTGCTGAGTTAGGTTGGTTTGATGCCGATAGTCTTCCCAGCCCGCTACATTCTCAGTTTCCAAAAGTACATCCGTTTTTAATCAAACATAGGGTGCTAGGCTAACTAGTTGCCTGGTTGTCGTGGTTATGCTTAAATTAACGAAATGGCTAAAAAGAAAATAGTTGAAACTAACGAACGAGACAGCGTCTACTTTCTCAAACTAGTAATTTATTTAATAATTGGCGGCCAGTGGATAAGGTTTGTAAATCCCCAGCTGACAAGAGTTATTCCTTTACCGATCGGACTTATAATCGGACTTCTGATTGCATCGCACGATCATTTTAAAATTGATAGAAAAATAGAATACGCGGTTCTACTGGTAGCGATGCTAATCGGCTACGCAACACAAGCCGGTATCTATATAACAGTTTTTAAATAGATCAAACTCAGCTTAATTATTAATTACGATAAAATACTATCGCTACGTCGATTAGCTATATTCTTAAGATAATAATACGGTCTGATCAGCGACGTCTCAACCGGTCGAAATGCTTTTACGGCAGGATGACTATTTTCTCCATCTGGCAAAGTCCAGAAAAAAGATCGATAACCGGCGTTTTTAGCGCCGAAATAAGATTTAAACTGGTCATCGACGAGAGCTGCCTGATTAGGATAGACTGCTTCAGAGCATATGGCTGCTCTAAACATGTCACTTGACGGCTTTTTATTGTAACCTCCGATCGGTGAATAAATGAAATGGTCTCCGATCTGATCGAGAACTTCATTAATAATATGAATGTCGGTACTATTAGTTATTAACACAGTTTTTAGCCCTTTTACGCTTGTTTCAAGTTCCTCAAATTTCTCAGCTACACCTGGAAAAACTTCGCTAGACCGATAATCAGTTATAACATTTTCAATATCTACACCGAGTAGCTTAAAACCGCGATCATATAAATGCTCGGGTTCAATATCGTGAAATGAGTTCACTAGCGCGACTTCCATATTATCTCCAATCTATTCAAATATAATACGCAATTATTAAACTAAAACATAAATTAATATAGTAGTATATACAACATATTGACAGGAGTAGGCTTGCAGTGTTACCCTTTAACGGTATATAAAACTTTCCGTTACTTGGTGAGTTGCCCAGTCTACCGCATTAACAAGGGTAGAGACTAGCAGACACCAAGCATTTTTGTGTCTTGCACTTTGCCAGATTCAAATGGAATAAACGTTTTTACAGGGGAGATATGAAAGCATTAATTACTAGGAAGTTAGGCATGACTAGCACCATCAATGAAAATGGTGTAGTTAAGGCCGTAACTCTGCTTTCAGCTTCTCCCAGCGTAGTTACCCAGATAAAGACAATTGATACCGACGGATATAGCGCAGTCCAGATTGGATCTGAAACGGCTAAAAACATTGGAAAAGCGCTAAAAGGCCACTTTGCTAAGTCAAAAGTTACACCTAAAATTGTCCGTGAAATTAGACAAAATGAAATAGAAGAAAACTTGAGTGTCGGCAGCAGTATCGCAGCCGACACTTTTGCTATCGGCGATATTGTTCAAGTTACCGGTACTTCCAAAGGCAAAGGTTTTGCCGGCACAATTAAGCGCCATAACTTTCACCGAGGAAGAAAAACTCATGGTGGACGTAGCTACCGACGTCCCGGATCTATCGGATCAATGTATCCCCAGCATATTTTCAAAGGTAAAAAAATGGCTGGCCATATGGGCGACGAAACAGTAACTGTACGAAATTTGAAGATCGAACTAGTCGACACCGACCTTGGAGTCATAGGCGTATCGGGAGCAGTACCAGGTCCTAAAAAAGGTATAGTAATTGTAAAGGGAGCTATCTAAAATGGCGGTCTCTACATTTACTAAATCTGGCAATAAAGCATCGGTAGCCGCAAAATTAGATAAGAATGTTTTCGGCGCCGTGCCTAAAAACCACGAACTTCTAAAATCTGCCTACGTCGGATATTTGTCAAACGGACGAGGCAACTATGCTGTAACTAAGACCCGCGGCTTGATACGTGGCGGTGGTAAAAAACCGTGGAAACAAAAAGGTACTGGCCGGGCTAGATTCGGATCTTCTAGGAACCCAATTTGGCGTGGTGGAGGTATTGTTTTTGGTCCAACCGGCAACGAAAATTATAGTCAAAAGCTAAATACTACTGCTAAAAGACGGGCAGTCTGTCAGGCACTAAGCCTATCAGCTGAATCTGGTAAGTTAATTGTTATTGAAGATTTAGAATTTAAGACAGCAAAAACTAGCGAAGCAGCTAAACTACTGGCTAAAATAGGAGCCGGCCGAAATACGCTTATCATAGTTGAAGATAAATCAGTATCTCTAGTTCGATCGACTGCCAATTTATCAGATTATCAACTGGTTCATGCCCGCTACGTAAACGTATATGACCTTTTAAATGCTGATCACATCGTTATTACCACTAAAGCACTGGCTGTTTTATCGGACTGGTTGATCGTTAAGGAAACAAAATAATGAGTAAATCGATGGTCATACGTCCAAAAATTAGTGAAAAAGCCTACGGTCTAAGTCTTTCTCGCAATACTTACGTTTTTCAAGTTCCAAAAAATGCCAACAAATTGACGGTAGCCGATGCAGTCAAAAGCCAATTTGACGTGACAGTAATTGACGTCAATATGATGAATATTAAAGGCAAGGTTAAACGGACTGTCCGTCGGGGCGGCCGATCGGTCAATGGAAAACGAAGCGATATAAAAAAAGCCTATGTTACCTTAAAAGAAGGTGACAGTCTTGCGATCTTTGCTTCCGAAGAACCAGCAGCTAATGACAGCAAGAATCCAGCTACAAGAGAAACCTCTCGGAGGAAAAAATAATGGCTATAAAAGCATTTAATCCGACTACTCCTGGACAGCGGGGAATGACTTCCCAGGATTTTGATAGTATTACGCTAAAAAAACCACTTAAGTCGCTACTTGTAGCAAAGAAAAAACACAGCGGACGAAATAATCAAGGACGTATTACAACCAGGCATCAAGGTGGCGGTGTTCGACAATTCTACCGTCTTATGAACTTTAATCTCAGCGCCGGTACAACTGCCACAATTGAAGGAATTGAATACGATCCTAACCGTAGCGCACGAATTGCTCGAATTAAAGATTCTACCGGAGTTTTCCACTATATTCTAGCAGTCAGCGGTATGAAAGTCGGACATAAAATACAATCCGGCGAAGAAGCATCGATTGAAATCGGCAACCGCAAAGCTATCAAAGATATTCCTGTTGGAAGTGTACTTCATGCAATTGAATTAATACCTGGTCGCGGTGCTCAGATCGTACGATCAGCCGGTACTAGTGCTCAGTTGATGGCCAAAGAAGGTCAGTACGCACAAGTTAGATTGCCCAGCGGCGAAGTACGGATGGTTAACGTTGCCTGCACAGCTAGTATCGGAGTAATTGGAAATGAACAGCACCAGAACGTTAAAATTGGCAAAGCCGGACGAAATCGTAAACGCGGAATTCGACCGGGTGTACGTGGTGTAGTTATGAATGCAGCCGATCACCCCCATGGCGGCGGCGATGGCGGACGACACGGTATGGGCAAAGATCCTCGAACGCCTTGGGGTCAAAAGACTTTGGGCTTTAAAACCAGACGCCGCAAGGTCAGTACTAAGTTTATTGTAAGGAGCCGTCACTCGGCTAAGAGGAAATAATTATGGCAAGTAAACTAAGAACCGGCGAAAATATGATAGTCATCCATGAATTACCACCGGATGGTTTTAGTTACGGAAATTTCATCCACGGTCGTCAAAATCTTGGGTTTGTTCAGTTAAAAGTTGATCAGACGAGATTGTTATTTGATGATTTCGAGCAAATAGACACTGGCAAACTCAGCAAAGAAGAAGTACATGCACTGATACTCGATGTATATGACCGCGGGATAAATGACGGTGAACGACTAGGGCAGATAGCCTTATTCGGTGCTAAATACGAAAGAACTGGAGCAGACCATGAGTAGATCACTTAAAAAAGGTCCATTTATCGACCCAAAACTAGTTAAGAAAGTTGCAGCTCTTGGCAACGAAGACCGTACGATTATTAAAACTTGGGCTAGAGCCAGTACGATATCACCAGATTTTGTCGGTCGAACTATTGCTGTACATAACGGTAAAGTCCACGTACCAGTATTTGTAACCGAAAACATGGTCGGCCATAAACTAGGTGAATTTTCACCGACACGTAAATTTAGAAGCCACGGCGGCAAACTAGCTAAGGGGAACAGGTAATGTCAGTTCAATCTATCGCTAAAGGCGTTCGAATGAGTCCGAGAAAAGTCGGAGTTGTTGCAGCTTTAGTGCGCGGTCGAACTGTCGCCGATGCTATTACGATACTTGAAAATACTCCTCGCAGATCAGCTTTGCCGGTCAAAAAAGCTATCGAGAGCGCTAAGGCAAATGCCGAGCATAATCATAACTATTTGGCCGAGGGATTATCAATAATTGAAATTGGAGTTACGGCCGGTCCTAGAATTAAGCGTTACCGCCCAGCAGCTCACGGACAAGCGCTGCCGTTTCAGAGACGCAGCTCCCATATTCGGGTAGTAGTTGATGGTCAACAGCGTGTGATTAAAAAACCAGCCGCTAAATCGACTGTTAAAAAGGAGACGAAGTAATGGGTCAAAAAGTAAATCCAATTAGCATGCGTCTTCAAGTTAACAAAGACTGGCGGTCACGCTGGTTTGCTTCCAAGCGCGACTACGCTACTTTCTTAACTCAGGATCTAGCAGTTCGACGTCTTATCGATAAAAAAACCGGTTCGAGAGCATCGATTAATAAAGTCGATATTGAAAGATCGCCGAATCTTGTATCAGTTACGATTAGCACAGCAAAAGCCGGAGTTGTAATTGGACGAGGCGGTACAGGGGTGCAAGAACTAAAAACTGCAATCGAAAAAATTTACGGCGTACCGACACGAGTAAATATCGAAGAAATCAAGAAACCTGAACTATATGCTAAATTAGTTGCCGAAAGTATAGCCCATCAATTAGAACGACGTATTTCATTTCGTCGAGCTATCAAGCAGTCAGCCGCCGCTACTATGCGTGCCGGAGCCCGAGGTGTCAGAATTGAATTATCAGGCAGACTAGGTGGAGCCGAAATGTCGCGCCGAGAAAAAGAAGTTCAAGGAAGCGTACCGCTTCATACAATTAGAGCCGATATCGATTTTCATAAGACAGCCGCCCAGTATCCTGGTTCCGGCTTAATCGGAGTCAAAGTTTGGATTTATAAAGGAGAAACGGTTTAGTTATGTTAACTCCTAAACGAACTAAGTACCGCAAGGTACGGAAAGGCAAGATAAGGGGCGTGGCTAGCAGCGGCAACTATATCGCATTTGGCCAGTATGCCCTTCAATCAACCGACGGCTATCGAATAACTTCGCGTCAGATAGAATCGGCTCGTCAAGCGATGACACGCTACGTAAAGAGAGGTGGCAAGATCTGGATAAGAATTTTCCCACACACGCCTGTAACTAAAAAGCCGCAGGACGTTAAGATGGGCAGCGGTAAAGGCAATCCAGAGTTTTTTGTTGCCAAAGTCAAACCGGGAACTATCCTATTTGAAATGCAAGGTGTCAGTGAGGACACAGCAAGAGAAGCAATGCGTTTAGCTGCCCATAAACTGCCGATAAAGACAAAATTTTTGGTAAAGGAGGATCTATAAGATGAAAATTATAGAAATCCGAAAATATCAGACTACCGAGCTAGCATCTGAAACTACCAAGCTAAGAGAAGAGATTGCCGAACTCAGACGAAGACTGCATATGGGCGAAGTCCAAAATGTAAGAATATTGAGAACTAAACGAAAAGATTTAGCGCGCATGTTAACTGTACTAAGCGAACAACTCGCCAAGGAGACCAAATAATGGCCAAGACTATTACCGGAATTGTATCGTCAGATAAAAACGACAAGACTATTGTCGTGACTGTCCATACCCCGAAAATGCACCCTCTATATAAGAAGCAGTACAGCTTTAGCCGTAAATTCATGGCTCATGATGAAAGAAACGAAGCAAAAGTCGGCGACACAGTTATTATCAGCGAATCGCGTCCACTTAGCGCCCGAAAAAGATATGTCCTCAATAAGATTGTCGATAAGGCCGTTGTCAGGCATATCGAGCCGGAAACTCCACCGAAAGCTGAGGAAGAAAAGTAATGATACAGCAGGAATCAAGATTAACTGTCTGCGATAACAGCGGCGCCAAAGAGATTTTGTGTATCCGTGTGCTTGGTGGCACCCGACGACGTTATGCACGGGTAGGCGACGTTATTACAGCAACAGTTAAGCAGGCCAGTCCGACCGGAGGAGTCAAGAAAAAATCAGTAGTTAGAGCGGTTGTTGTTCGAACTCGTGATGCAATTAAGAGAAGAGACGGATCGACCATTCGATTTGACGATAACGCAGCCGTAATAATCGGCGACGACAAACTGCCTAAGGCGACCCGTATTTTTGGTCCAGTTCCAAGAGAGCTTAGAGAACAGGGCTATGCAAAAATCATCAGCCTAGCACCGGAGGTCTTATAATGGACAAGCAAATCTTTAAAATTAGACTTAAAAAAGGCGACAATGTGATTGTTCGTTCCGGCAAGTATAAAAATAAGACAGGTAAAATACTTAACGTTCATCCAGCCGATAATAAAGTGACAGTTGAAGGTATAAATATAGTTAAAAAACACGTAAAGCCTAACAAACAGCATCCTCAGGGAGCTATAGTTGAGCTGACTAAACCGATCTGGGTATCAAAGGTATCTATCGTTGAACCTACCAGTAAAAAAGCATCTAGAATTAGCTATAAGACCGACAAAGATGGAAATAAAATCCGCATATTTCAATCAAGTGGAAAGGAGATCAAGTAATGGCTACTAAAACACTATCACTTAAATCCGACCACCCCAGGCTGAAACAGATGTATTTCAACCAGTATGCCAGTGAACTTCAAAAAGAACTTGGATTGAAAAATCCTAACCAAGTACCTAAGCTTGAAAAAATTGTACTTAATATCGGACTCGGTCGAGCAAAAGACGACAAGAAATTAATTGAAATTGCCGCCAATACGCTTCGTAAAATAACCGGCCAACAACCAGTTGAAACTATTGCTAAGTTATCGATCGCCAGCTTTAAACTGCGAGAAGGAAACAAAATAGGCCTAAAGGTTACTTTAAGGGACGAGCGGATGTACGAATTCATGGATCGTCTAATAAATATCGTGCTGCCGAGGCTTAGGGACTTTCACGGTGTTAGCAATAAAGCTTTCGATACCTCTGGTAATTTTAGTATCGGCATAAATGATCAATCAGTTTTTCCAGAACTAACATTCGAAGAAACAACTACTGTTCACGGACTTCAGGCAGTATTCGTAATTCGATCGATCGATGCCAAACATGCTAGGGCGCTACTACTTAAATTTGGAATGCCGTTTGAGAAAACTAGAGAAACTAAGGAGACAAACTAATGGCTAAAAAATCTATTATTGCCCGAGATTTGAAAAGGCAGAAAATGATCAAACAATACGAAGCAAAACGAAATGAACTTAAATCAGTCGGCGATCTTGAAGGTCTTCATAAACTACCTAGAAATTCATCACCGACAAGATGGAAAAACCGTTGCTCTGAAACCGGCCGGCCACATGCTTACATGCGACAGTTTGGTCTAAGCCGTATTTCATTTCGTGAACATGCAAGCAAGGGAGAAATCCCTGGTGTAACTAAGTCCAGCTGGTAAGAAAGGAGGAAGAATATTATGTCAAATGTATCAACAGACCCAATCGCCGATATGCTAACCCGTATTAGAAATGCTATTTCAGTAAGAAAAAATGAAGTAACTCTGCCTCACTCCAAGCTTAAGGAATCAGTCGCGCAGCTTCTTAAGAAGAGTCGTTTTATTGATGATGTCAGTGTTGAAGATATCAAAGTAGGCAAATCAATGACAGTCACAATAAATTCCGAAAACGCCAACGCTCGAATAACCGAGATTGTAAGACTTAGCAAGCCCGGCCGCCGTTCATATATAGGTGCAACCGCTATACCTGTCGTCAAACGTGGCAGAGGTATAGTAATTTTGTCTACTTCGAGAGGTTTAATGACCGGAAAAGATGCTAAAAAACAAGGCTTGGGCGGCGAATTAATCTGTAAGGTGTATTAACATGAGTCGTATAGGAAAACTTCCGATTAAAATTCCCAGCGGTGTGACAATTACTGTCGATCCAAATGAAGTAACTGTTACCGGGCCAAAAGGTACATTGTCACAGTTTAGTATGGAAGGTATTAATGTTGCCCAAAAAGATCAGGAGCTATTAGTAACGAGAGCAAACGACGAGCCTAAAATTCGATCGAAACACGGTCTAACTCGATCGCTGATTAACAATATGGTAGTTGGCGTGACTGACGGATTTTCCAAGCAGTTAGAACTAAACGGCGTTGGCTACCGGGTAGCGCTAGCTGGAGCCGGGCTAAAGCTTAACTTAGGATTCTCGCATGAAGTTAACTACGCGCTACCAGCTGGTATAACAGCTAAAGTTGAGCAGAATATTATTACAATCACCGGCATATCGAAACAGCAAGTTGGCCAAGTAGCGGCTGAAATCAGAGCGCTCAAAAAACCAGAACCATATAAGGGCAAAGGGCTTAAATATGTCGGCGAGCGGATTATCCGCAAGAGCGGCAAATCAGGCAAGGACAAATAGGATACAACCATGAACAGATTAGCACTTAAACTTCACAATTTATCAAAGCGAAAATCGCGGATACGATCAAAAGTATCAGGATCTGGCGATAGACCGAGACTCAGCATATTTATTAGCAACAGCCATATCGTCGCTCAAATTATTGACGACGAAAAGCAAAAAACTCTTGTCCATTCGACTTCAGTCGGTCAGAAAGCAGTTACCGGCACAATGTTTGATAAAGCCTTATGGGTCGGCAGCGATATAGCTAAAAAAGCCAAAGCCGCTAAAATTAACCAGGTAGTATTAGACCGTAATGGCAAACTGTATCATGGTCGGGTTAAAGCCCTGGCCGATGCGGCGCGTCAAGGAGGATTGAAATTCTAATGGCAAACGATCAACGTCCAGCAAGAAATAATCGTCGGGGTAATGATACTCCGCCCGAAGAAAAGCAATTTGACGAGCGAATTGTCCACATTGACCGGGTCGCTAGGGTAGTCAAAGGCGGCCGAAGGTTTCGTTTTAGAGCATTAGTTGTTGTCGGCGATAGAAAAGGCAAAGTCGGTATCGGAGTAGCAAAAGGAGCCGACGTAACTGCTGCAGTTAGCAAAGCCGTCGACGTAGCCAAGAAAAACTTTACCCAAGTAAAATTATACAAAGGCACGATACCTCACGAAGCTGAAATCAAGCAGAGTGGAGCTCGAATACTTCTCAAGCCGGCCAGTGAAGGTACCGGCTTAATTGCCGGTGGAGTTATTAGAATTGTACTTGAAGTGGCTGGGGTTAAAAATATCTTGTCTAAATCTCTAGGGTCAAGTAATAAAATTAATGTCGCATATGCAACTGTAGCTGCGCTTGACAGTATTGAACCAGCCCGCAATTGGCTGACTAACAAGAATCAAAAAACTGACGATTCCGACAATTCAGAACCGAATGTAAAAACTGCCAAACCGAAGGCTGAGAAAGCGGCGGTTTAACATCATGAAATACAACGAACTGACACTTAGCTCCAATAAAAAAGTAAACCGAGTTGGACGAGGCATATCTGCCGGACAAGGTAAAACTGCCGGCCGAGGCACCAAAGGCCAGAGTTCTCGTACCGGAAAAGGACGGCGACCAGGTTTTTCAGGCGGACAAAGCACGCTAATGTCTCAGCTTCCGAAACTTCCAGGATTTCGATCAAACCGACCTAAGGCAGAAGTTGTTTATACCGGCCAGTTAGATAATATCGGCGGACTGATCGACAATTTCAGCGTATTTAACGCCAGCCTTACGTCAAGCCCATACGTCAAAGTAAAACTAGTCGTAAAGGGCGATGTAGCTAAAAAAGCTGATGTCAAATTGCAGGCAGCTAGTGAAAGTGCAATTGCTGCTGTTCAAAAAGCTGGCGGAAGTTTTACTAAAACTGGATTAGTCGCAAGAACAGCGAAACCGAAGCCTGAAAAGTAAGTTTTACAGCAAACACTGTTACTTGAGACCGAGCGTACTGTATACTTAGTTAAAGTTTTAAGATTACGATCTGATATGGAGAAAAATTAGGAAAATATGAGTTGGAAAGTAATTTGGCAGGCTCTAAAAAATAGCGATATGCGAAAGCGCATACTGGCCGTAGTCGGTATGCTTCTAGTTTTTCGTGTTCTAGCCCATATCCCAATCCCACTTAGCGATCCTCATACTCTTAAACAGATATTAAACAACTTGTTTACTTCATCAAAAACTCCGCAGCTGCTTAGTTTTATAGATGTTCTATCTGGCGGAGCGCTGTCTAACTTTTCAATCATGCTTGTTGGCATGGGGCCGTATATTAACGCATCGATCATTATGCAGCTGCTGACAAAAGCTATCCCTAAACTAGAAGCGCTAAATAAAGAAGGCGAATTTGGGCGCAAAAAAATAAATCAATATACCCGAATGTTAACTCTACCACTAGCGATAATTCAATCAGTCGGTGCCATCTATTTGGTTCGGCAGTCAGCAGCTCGAATCAGCGGTATCGGAGACATCACCGCCAATGCTACACCTCTTCAGTGGATATTAATGATTGCAGCCCTTACCGGTGGATCGATGATTCTTATGTGGCTAGGCGAACTTATTACCGAGCAATCTATTGGAAACGGTATATCGCTGGTTATTACAGTTGGTATCGTAAGCCGATTGCCATCGACAATCTCGAGTGTCGCCAGTTCGATAGTCGATAAAAGCAGCAAAATAGTATTATTTGGTCATCAGCTGCCAGTAAATAAACGGGCCCTGCTGTACGGCGGCGGGATACTGGCGGTAACTATTATTGTTACAGTGCTGATTGTTAAATTGAATGAAGCGTCGAGAATGATTACTATTCACTATGCAAAGAGGGTACAGGGAAACCGTACCTACGGTGGCGTTACTACAATTCTTCCAGTAAAGCTGATTACCGCCGGCGTAGTTCCGATTATCTTTGCTGTGGCATTTTTAAGTGTGCCCAGTTTTGCTGGACAACTTCTCACCGGCGCCCATAGTGCCGGGCTTCAACATTTGGGATCCAATCTGTCATTATGGTTTCAAACACCGAGTGCGTCGACGTTCACCGGAGGTTATATCCCGTATATTTACCCGGTGGTCTATTTCTTATTAGTATTTGTCTTTACTTTCTTCTATACCTCGATTACGTTTAACGCCAAGGAAATTGCCGAAAATTTGCAAAAACAAGGCGGATTTATCGAAGATACGCGGTCAGGTTTACAAACTGAAAAATACTTGTCAAAAGTGGTCAACCGTCTAACGCTATTTGGCGCAATCAGCTTAGGATTACTGGCACTACTCCCAATTATTGGACAAATATTCTTGAAAACTAACATCGCTATCGGCGGTACTTCGATTCTTATCTTAGTATCTGTAGCACTAGAAACTCTCCGTTCGATCGAATCTCGAGCGTTAATGGTTACATACGACCAATATGCCGAATCTGACTTCTTTTATGACAGTGAAGATCCAGCTCAAGCCGGTACAGGCGGACGCATTCTTAGATACCTGCCAGGACGAAAAAAGCCTAAGAAGTAAATATTTTATAAAACACTTTACAGACAAGCACCCAACTGATATACTTATTTACTGACGTTATATTTTATGGCCAAAAACAAGGAAGTGATCGAGTTAGACGGAACCATAGTCGAGGCTTTGCCTGGAACTCAGTTCCGAGTAGAACTTTCCAACGGACATAAAATTATAGCTCATGTCGCCGGTAAGATGCGGAAACATTACATCCGTTTAGTACCAGGAGACGGCGTTACGGTCGAGTTGACCCCTTACGATCTTACTAAGGGCAGAATCACCTATCGCAAATCGTAGTTATTATCAATTAAGCAGTGTGTCATTGACCATAGCATTAAGGAGCAATGATCCGCATGAAAGTGCGTGCCAGTGTTAAGAAGATCAGTCCTGATGATAAAATTGTACGCCGAAAAGGGCGTATTTATGTTATTAACAAACTTAAGCCAAAGCACAAGCAGAGGCAGGGTTAATTAATATGGCTAGAATTTCCGGAGTTACGATACCAGACAACAAGCAGGTGCAAATTGCACTTACCTATGTTTACGGAATCGGGCCGAAATCCAGCGCTGAAATAGTCGAAAGCGCTAAAGTCGATCCAACTGTTAGAGTAAAAAACTTAACAGATGCAGAAATTAGTCGAATACAAGATACTATGAATGAAAAATTCGTAGTAGAAGGCGAACTTCAGCGTATAGTTGCCGGAAATATCAAACGGCTAAAGGACATTAACAGTTACCGTGGTATTAGACATACAGCCAACCTTCCAAGCCGTGGACAAAGAACCCGAACTAATGCCCGAACTCGTCGCGGTAAAAAATTAACTGTTGGCGGCACAGCCAAGAAAGCAGCTTCGAAAACTTAAGCAAAATATTATGGCAGAAGATACAGCTACCCAAGTAGCACCCTCACCAGTAGTAAAGAAGAAGAAGGTAAAGCGATCTGTTCCAGCTGGACAGGTACATATTTTTGCCAGCTTTAATAATACTATTGTTACTTTTACTGACACAGCAGGTGGAGCACTTGCCAGTGCCAGTGCTGGAGGATGCGGATTTAGAGGATCAAAAAAAGGAACTGCCTATGCGGCTCAAGTTGCTATGGAAAAAGCCGGCCAGATTGCCAGACAACAGTACAATGTGTCTAAAGTTGAAGTATTCGTAAAAGGCGTAGGGCTTGGACGAGAATCAGCAATTCGCTCGCTTCAGGGACTGGATATGCATGTTGAAACCATCAAAGATGTAACTGGAGTGCCGCACGGCGGCTGTCGACCAAAGAAAGCACGAAGGGTATAGCAAAGTGGCAAGAGATACCCAATCAATTGTAAAAATGAGCCGTCGAGAAGGCTATGCACTTCATCCTAAAGCTCATAAAGCGTTAGTTAAAAGAACTACTATTCCTGGTTTTCATGGCGGACGTAATCAAAGAAATAAAGCCAGCCAGTATTCTCTTCAGTTAAGAGAAAAGCAAAAAGTCAAAAGACTATACGGCCTACTCGAAAAACAGTTTGCAAAACTTATTGGAGAAGCTTCAAGAAAACAGGGTCAAACTGGTGAATTACTACTTCAGTTTCTAGAACAACGCGCCGACAATGCCGTTTATCGAGCCGGTTTTGCAACCAGCCGCCGGGCTTCCAGACAGCTTGTCACCCATGGTCACTTTATGTTAAATGGTCGCCGAGTCGACGTACCGTCAATCAGACTTTCGGCTGGAGATGTACTAGTGCTAAGAGACCATAGCAAGAATAACGAGTATTTCAAGAAACTTGATGACGTAAGCCCTGCTCCCTCCCAATCGCCGAGCTGGCTTAAGGTTAATCGCAAGAAGTTTGAGATAGCTATCACTGGACTGCCGACCCGCGAAGAGGCAGAACCAGAAATTAATGAACAACTAATCGTGGAATACTACTCACGTTAACAGGGAGGCAAAGGAAATTATTATGTCAAAAATTATTCACACACCGGGACTAGTCAATATCGATGAGCACTCACCCCAAAGTGCTACGTTCGCTATTGAACCTCTTCATACTGGCTACGGCAATACGCTAGGCAATAGTTTAAGACGTGTGCTTTTATCAAGTATCGCCGGTGCAGCCGTAACGGCTTTTAAAATCGACGGCGCCAGCCATGAATTTACTACCTTAAAAGGCGTAAAAGAAGACGTTGTCGACATAATGCTAGCTGTTAAAGGACTAAGGTTTAAAATTTACGGCGACGACAGCCACACTCTTAGAATTGTTAAAAAAGGTAAAGGTACAGTTACTGGAAAAGATATCCAAGGCAATGCTGACGTTGAAGTAGTTAATCCAGAGCATGTTATCGCTACAATTGAAGACGATAAAGAAACATTCACGATGGATCTTGCAGTCGAAACAGGCCGGGGATATAGAACGATTGAAGAGGGAGCAAGTAAAAAAGCCAGCGACATGATAGCAGTCGATGCTATTTTTAGTCCGGTAATCCGAGTACGTTATAAAGTAGAAAACACTCGTGTCGGTCAAATGACAGATCTCGACAAGCTGCTGCTTACAATTGATACCGACGGATCAATAACACCGCACGATGCTTTTGAAGAAGCGGCTGCGATCCTAGTTAACCAATATACTGCACTTGCCGGGCAGACCAGAGTTGAAGTCGCCGCACCGATCGGCAATAAAGCTGACGACGGAATTGGCAGCGACAGCGAAGATACAACTGAGCTAAATACCTCAATTGAAGATCTTAACTTGTCAGCAAGAACCACCAATGCCCTAATTAACAACGAAATTCACACGCTTAAAGACCTATTTAGTCTTGGTGACTCGGAACTTAGAGAACTTAAAGGTTTTGGGTCAAAAGCACTTGATGAAGTTAAAGAAAAAATGGCGGAGTTGGAGCTTTAAACAATGCACCGTCACGGATATCAGGGTCGAAAATTCCACCGTCAGCGCGACCAGCGCTCTGCTTTAATTCAGGGACTAGCCGATTCACTTATTAAATATGAATCGATTGAAACAACACTTTTTAAAGCAAAAGAGGTAGTTCCATACGTCGAACGACTGATAACCAAAGCAAAAAAGGCCGATTTGCATAACCGCCGTCAAGTATTAAGCGGTCTTCAAACAGTTGAAAGTGCCCATAAGCTTGTTGATGAGATTGCACCAAAACTAAAAGGCAGAGTCAGTGGCCATCTCCGGATTGAAAGAACAACAGTTCGTCGTGGTGATAACACTCAACTTGCCAGAGTCAGTTTTGTCGATGATCTAAAAGAAGCGCCTGTGGCCAAACCGGAAACAGTAAAACCAGTAAAAACGGCTGTTAAAAAGAAGGCTGAGGCTAAATAATGAAAACTTATAGTGCTAAGCCTACTGAGGTCGTTCGAAAATGGTACGTTGTAGATGCATCTCAGATACCACTCGGCCGGTTATCTACTAGAGTTGCTACTTTATTAACCGGAAAAGGCAAACCGATGTTTACGCACCATATCGACTGTGGTGATTTTGTAGTAGTTATCAATTCTGATAAATTAGTTGCAACTGGCAATAAGTTAAACGATAAAATGTATTATCGGCACAGCCATTATCCCGGTGGACTAAAAGAGGCTAAGATGAAGGATGTAATGGCAAAAGACTCAACTCAAATAATTATTAAATCGATCAGAGGTATGCTGCCTGTGAATAAACTTCGCGACGGACGTCTGCTTAGACTTAAAGTATATCCAGGTACCGAACACAAGCATGAAGCTCAAAAACCTGAGACAATTGATCTAACAGCAGGTAACAAATAATGGCTGCAAACTACTTTTACGCATTAGGACGACGAAAAAGCGCTACTGCCCGTATCAGACTGATAAACGGAAAAGGCAATATCGTTATCAACGGCCAACCAGCCGACGATTACTTTGTTAATAGCAAAGCATACTTAAACGAACTCAGACGTCCATTTAACGTACTTGAACTAGATAATAAATACGACGTTAGTATAGTAGTCAGCGGCGGTGGCCATGCCGGTCAAGCCGATGCGATACGACTTGGAATCGCCAAAGCACTAGCCGTTATGAATGAAGACCTGCGTAGCACTCTAAAACGAGCCGATCTACTTGGCCGTGACCCAAGAGAAAAAGAACGCAAGAAGTTTGGTTTGCGAGGTGCTCGAAAACAGCGCCAGTTTACCAAACGATAATCTTCGTTACTGTCTAATTTTAGATGATCAGCAAACAAGCTAACGGCTATATAGAATATCGTTAATTTTTAGCATCAATAGAATACCTATAAATAAGCTCGATCAACATTTAACGCACCAGTCTCAGCTAAAATGGTACAATAAACTAAATGGGTAAACCTGTAATTCTCACCGGTCTAAGATCGAATGATCAAATTCATATTGGCAATTATCTCGGAGCGATACTGCCGATAGTTAAGCTGCAAAAGAATCATTCGGCAGATTATCAAATTAACATGTTCGTGCCTGACCTTCATAGTTTCACAACACCTATCGATCACACTATGCTGTATCAGAATACTTTAAATAATCTAAAAGTATTCGCAGCCGCCGGCCTAGATATTAATAACTCCGATACTTTTATCTACCGCCAAAGTTTTATCCCGGCGCATAGCGAACTAGCCTGGATACTCGACTGTTTTACGTATTTCGGTGAAGCATCAAGAATGATCGAATTCAAAGACAAATCAAAAAAATTCGGCGATAGCACTGTCAGCGTCGGTCAATTTAACTATCCGATATTAATGGCCGCAGACATTCTGTTATACGATGCTAAATGGGTACCGCTAGGCGAAGACCAGCAGCAGCACCTTGAATTAACTAGAGATATAGCAATAAGATTTAATAATAAATTTAGCGATATCTTTACCGTACCCGAAGAATGGAAAAAACAGCTTGAGTTTACTAACAGATCTAGCATAAGAATTAAGAGTTTGCGAAATCCGGAAAATAAAATGAGTAAATCTATTCAAGATCCCAATGGAACAATTTTGATGAGCGACGAACCGGATGAAGCAGTAAAAAAAGTTATGAGCGCCACAACCGATTCAGTCGGCAAAATTAACTACGATCCAAAAAATCAACCGGGCATCAGCAACCTCATTCAAATTTCAGCGCTTCTTAAAAACGTATCGCTAGACGATGAAATATCAACTTGGATAGATAAAACGAGTTACGGCGACTTAAAACAATCAGTTGCCGAGCTGGTTAAACAGTTTCTAGCTGACTTTCAGTCAAAACTATCAGCGATAGATGAAAACGAATTAAAAACTAAGTTAGAGTCAGACGAAAAACAAGTAAATGAAATTGCTAATAAAAAACTTTTAGACGTTCAAAAAGCTGTTGGTCTCAGACAGTAATGCAATGCTATATAGTCGATAACGACGATCGTCTAAGACTTGATATGTTTTTAGCCGGTAAAATTGATAATCTTAGCCGATCATCAGTCCAAAAACTGATTGAAAATGGCAGTGTGAAAGTAAACGGCAACACTGAAAAAACGAAATATAAATTAAGTATTAACGATAAAATAATCGTAGATTACGACGAACAATCTGCAAATATAATTCCTAAAATTATATTAGATATTATCTATCAAGACGACGATTGTATTGTCCTTAATAAACCAGCTGGCATACTAACGCACAGTAAGGGTGCATTTAATCCAGAAGCTACAGTAGCTACTTTTATAGAAGATATGCTAATTGATCTTACTGGAGAACGCGCTGGCATAGTACACAGGTTAGATCGAGCTACGTCCGGTGTAATTATATGCGCCAAAAACCAAAATGCCATGTCGTGGCTACAAAAACAATTCTCACAAAGAAGAGTTAAAAAAACCTATTATGCCGTTATTGACGGACACTTAAATCCAAAACAAGCGATAATCGATATGCCGATTGAACGCCATCCCAGGAACCCTAAAACCTTTAGGACTGGTTTAAACGGTAAACCAGCTACGACAGAATACCAAGTAATAAAAAGCGGCCCTTTTTATGATTTAGTTAAATTATCGCCTAAAACTGGCAGAACGCACCAATTACGAGTCCATTTAAAACAGCAGCACCACCCAATAGTTGGCGATACGCTCTATGATGGTCCTAGTGCAGACAGACTATATTTACATGCCGAAACTTTAGAGCTGACATTGCCAAATAGACAACGAAAAGTGTTCAATGTAGAAATGCCTAAAGAATTTAATGAACTTGTTACAGAAAATGACTGATATATTGTTTCATCCAAAAACAAAACTCGAACTAGATTCAATTATTAACAAAAAAAATCACGCGGTTTTACTTAGCGGAAAAACAGGAATAGGCAAATATACGCTGGCTAAATTTATAACAAGAGAAATATTAGGTAAAAACGAAAAACAGCTAGAATCATATCCGTATTTTCTGACAATAGCTGCTCCAAAAGATAGTAAAACAATTGGTATTGATGATATCAGACGACTTACAACATTTTTACAGCTTAAAACTACCGGTAAGGGCGCGATTAGACGTTTAATAATAATTGAAGATGCGCACAACCTAACTATTGCCGCTCAGAATGCGCTTTTAAAAACACTGGAAGAGCCACCAACAGACACAATGTTAATATTAACTGCCGAAAAATCAGATAAGTTACTGCCGACTATATATTCGCGCGTCCAAGAAGTAGATATATTAATACCCAGCTTAGAACAAACGATTGTATTTTTTAATAACGACGATGCACAAATTACCAAGGCATATACAATATCCAACGGTGCAGTTGGAGTTATGTCGTCTATTTTAAACGGTGATAATAATCATCCGATATTGATTCAAATAGAACAAGCTAGAAAAATATTAGCAATGTCCACCTACGATAAATTAATAAGTTTATCTGAAATTTTAAAAGATAAGCAAAACATTGAAAATTTAGTCTATTCACTTAAACAAATAGCAAATGCAGGACTCTCACAATCAGCAGATAGAAATAACAAAAAAGATATCAAAAGATGGTATAAAATTCTTAGCGAAATACAAACAGCCCAGTTAGGGCTTTTAAATTCGGTAAGCACAAAATTAGTTTTAACAGATCTAATGTTAAATATTTAAGAAAAATAGGTCGTGTTATAATAGTAATGTATGTATGAACTTTTACTCGTGCTCGCTTTTTCTATATTGGTACTCAGAAGCAGCGTAGTCAGTGATCAGGAAGCCTCGGTTGTCCCTAGAAAAATTAGTGATAAACTAGGCAAACTTTGGGACATTGCACACCAAGGTATGCGAGAAAACAGATTTTTAAGAGCTGAAAAAGCCCTGTTAACAATACTTAAAATTGATCAAAAGAATGCAGCTGCATACAATAGGCTCGGTATCTTATATGCCAAACAAAAAGAATATAAGGACGCAATAGATTGTTTCGAAATCGCCAGCAGTATTGAGCCAACAGCGTCAAGTTTACATAATTTAGGTCTTATATATTATGAAACCGAAAACTATACTAAAGCCGATACAGCTTTTGAACAAGCGCTTAAACTAGAAGACAGTCTTGCTACTAGACATATTGCATATGCAAAAGTTCAAGAAAAACTTGGCAATAATAAAAAGATGCTACATGAGCTAGAACAGGCGGTAGAATTAGAACCAAACCATGAAAGCTATAACTTGCTGATACGCACCTATGAAAGTTTAGATATGCTGGCTGAAGCAGATATCACTAAAGAAAAACTAAAGAAATTAATTGTGCCGGCTGGAAAACCAAAAAGAGTACTTCGTCCTAAACGGGTTGTTATTTAACCCCTGTTTTGGTACACTTCCACGGTACTTAAAAATGTGCCGACGTAGCTCAGTGGCCAGAGCGGCTGTTTTGTAAACAGCGGGTCGTGGGTTCGACTCCCTCCGTCGGCTCCAAATTATGCAGGGTTAGTGAAGCGGTCAAACACGGCTGACTGTAAATCAGCTGGCTCAGCCTTCGGGGGTTCGAATCCCTCACCCTGCACCAATAAAATTAACAGATACAAAAGATTCCAAACTCTATTTAGTTCTGCGATTTTCATACGTACTCGTCTGTTATTTGGGGTTCCAATCCCTCTGACTTTATAATTTGAAGGTCTCGTATTGACATAATTATTACTCTTTGATATCCTATCAGTATGAGTAACACATCTACAATACATATACCCCTAGAACCAAAACTTCGTAAAGAGTTTACGATCAAGGCCAAGCAACTCGGTTTTGACTCGGCGCAAGCGTATTTACGAGTTATTATTAAAGCTACTGTAGACGGACGTCGTATAGATCTTGAAGTCGATGATTGGGGCCAGCCTTCAGCCGAAGCGGCTACCCGTCTAAACAAATGGACTGCTGAGGCTTTAACTGCTTCAGATTCAGGTGAACTCCCTAGCTTTACTGATACTAAAAGCATGATGGAATACCTTCAGCGTGAAGCGAATTGAGCCCTTTCGCTCGTTTACTAAGAACTTTGCAAAACGAATTGCTAATGATCAAAAACTGATAATTCAATATGAGAAACGTCTGAATCTGTTTATTGAAGGGCGGCGTGGTGTGCCCTTGAATGATCATGCTCTTGAAGGAGATATGCAAGGCAGACGAGCCTTTTCTATAACTGGCAATATTCGTGTCATATACGTTGAACTTCAAGAAAAGATAATCTTTATCGATATTGGTACACACAATCAGGTTTACTAGAATTCTGAATATACGTACCCTAATTCCTCTAACCTTTTAGATAATCGTAGTGTACTTGATAATAGGCAGTTCCAATCACGGGACACGCACTGCACCACAGATAAGAGGCGTAGTCTGGCCTGGAACCTCATTTATAAAGCTGATCGTGATTTCCAACTGCAACAAATAAAGCGGTATTATCAATAAGTATTTTAAAATGCAAACGTAAATCGGCGTCAACTGTAATTGAGCGATAGCCTTTCCACTCTTTTTTTAGTGGGTGATTGCGCATACTATCGTCATATGGATTATCACTAAATAGTTCGATAGTATCTTCTAAGAACTGTTTTTGACCAGCCGAAAGATTTGTGAATTGCAGATTAAAACTCTTTTGAAATCTAAGTCGAAAAATTGTATACCCAAAATATTACATTTTAATACTTACCTACGTTTGCACTAGTTAAATCGATGTGACATATTAAGGATATGGAGAAAAATGTACCAGAAGCACAAACTAATTTATTTGAAAAAGATTTATATTTTGTTGCCGTAAAATTATTTTTACGAAATGGCGGCAAATTACTTATAACTCATGATATTTACGGCGACTGGGATTTACCTGGAGGACGTATACGAAAAGATGAATTTAGCAGTCCTATGGAGACTACAATAGATCGCAAGGTACGCGAAGAACTTGGATCTCAAGTAAGCTATAATCTAGGATCTCCTCAAGTATTTTTTAAAGTAGAGCGACAAGAACACGATCTTGCCGGTCAGAAAGTACGAATCTTCGGAGTTGGATATGCTGCAGAGTATATTGGAGGCGACATAGCACTGGGTCAGCACCACGACCAAATGAAGTGGGTAGATATAGATACGTTTAATCCTGAGGAGTATTTCAACGGCGGCTGGTTAGAAGGTGTGAGAGAATATTTATCAAAGTAAAATTAGCTGTTAACTCCGTCGTTTTTTAAAAGTAACTTAACGTTTTAAAATGCAGAAATAATTTTTTTACATGAGAAGAAAATATGATTCAATTAATATTAATTGTTTTACACCTACCAACTAGCAGGTATATTTAATCAAAAGATTCTAGTAACATATTTAGATATGAGCAAAGTAAAAGTTACATGTGGAATAGCAGTTTCGATAGACGGCTACGTGGCAGGTTTAAATCAAAGCTTTGAAAAACCATTTGGCGAAATGCCTAAAAACCTTTTGCACCGCTGGATGTTTGATGAACCTGAAAAACATAAGTCCGAAATAGCTGCCTTAACCGATGCTGGTGCCTATATAATGGGAAATAATATGTTTTGTACTAAAGACAAACAGAATAATCTAGATTGGAGGGGATGGTGGGGCGATAATCCACCTTATCATGCGCCTGTATTTGTGTTGACTAATAATAAGCGAGACCCGATTGTCATGGACGGAGGCACAACTTTTCATTTTGTAACAGACGGTATCGATTCTGCATATTCGAAAGCAGTTACTGCGACCGGCAACCGGAAGATATCGATTGCCGGCGGCGCAAATACAGTTAACCAGTATTTATTAGCAGGCCTTATCGACGAACTATGGCTTCACATTGTTCCGGTAACAATCGGAGCTGGCGCCCGTCTTTTTGAAAATGTACCAAATCTTAAGCTTGAACCTTCCTCAGTAAGTGGCAGTAAACTGGTAACTCACATACGTTATAAAGTTCTAAAGTAATTTAACTATTAGAAGCAGTGCTAACAAATATAAGTAAAAAAGTTTTTAATTTTTATCGTGAATAGTCGTCTAAATAATACAAACGTGAGCGTAATTATTTTAATGCTGCTATAAATTAACCGCCTTGGCCACCTTGAGGAATGAATGATGTCGACCATGCACGGACATTAGATAATTCAGTTTCTGATGGAGTACCGGTTTTAATACCTGTTCCTGACCAATATGCTTGACCGTCTACCCAACCCATGAACAGTTCTTTAAATGAGTAGTTATTCTGATTGCCATAAGTTCTTTGTGTAACGAGCTGACCATTGCTTGCACGATAATTAATTTCTAAAAATGAATCTTTGGCTGCAGCACCTGAACCTGAATTATAATAGAGAATTAATACTGTATTAGATGAATCAACTTTGGTACTACTGACTATCGACATTCCTGGGTAGCTATTATTCCAACAAGATACACTCCAGTTTCCAGTAGGGGTAGGAGTTTGATCACCGAATGTTGGACCAGTCCCTAAATTACCAAGCGTACCATCTTGTCCATCGCCTAAGACAGCCACCCAATACGGCGGATTATAGCCTGTTGGCGGATTAAACCATTTCGATGTATCTGTGAAATTTGTAACCGGGCTAATCATCGAATGAAAATTATTATGAATAGGCAAGAGATCAAAATTTAGAGCCGGCCGGCCGCCAAAGAATGGAGAATTGGCAACATATAGTGCTCCTGGTAAGTTCGCAGGTAAATTATTTACGCTGCTATACTCTCCCTGATCCCTTAACATCGGCAGTGTATCTGACCCACGATTAATAATCGAATCTACTCTCGGGCGTGTGTCAATACCATAATTTGCTTGATCAATAATTGTCGGGGTGTAACTAACGGCGTCTTTAGCGTCCCAGGAGTCAGTCCAAGTATCTAGACTATTCCATGACGTAGTGTAGGCAGTTGGAGTAACGTTATTTGTAAACGTCGAAACTAAGCCAATGCCGTTTATATTTTGAGCTGCAACAGTAAAAGTATAAGTTTTATTTGCAATCAAATTATTAATTATTTGCGTGGTATTAGTTTGAGCAAATACTATTGGTGATTCAGCTACTCCGCTAAGATAAGGGGTTATTACATAACCGGTTATAGCTGCTCCATTATTTATTGTCGGTGCTACCCAGCTGACTTTTGCACTAGCGGTGAGAGCTGATGACTGCTGGAGAGTTGGCGCAATAGGCACTCCAATAGTTATGACCGCAGTCTGTGGTGAAGCCGCACTATTACCATAGCTGTTCTTAGCTATTACCGTAAAGCTATAGATCTTGCTATTTAATAAACCTGTAATAGTTTGATTCGTCAGATTATTTTTAAATAACGTAGGTGTTTGGGCAACATTATTTAAATAAGGCGTAACTATATAGCTTGTTACCGCAGCTCCATTACTACTAGAGGGCGCAGTCCAGCTTAATGCAGCTGATGCGTTGCCAGCGGTGGAAGTCAAATTAGTCGGGCTGGTTGGTACTCCAACTATTACAGCTGCACTAGCAGCTGATTGTGGACCTTGGCCACTAGCAGACTGAGCAGCTACTTTGAAGCTATAACTTGCACCATTAACTAAACCATTAAATACTAAGTTGGTTGATGATGCAGGAAACACTTTTGAAGGTTTAGCGGTTAAACCAATATAGGGCGTCACAACATAAGAGATAATTGTCGGAGCGCTACTGTCGCCAATCGGTGCTGTAAATGAAATATTGGCCGAACTACTGCCTGGCGATGCTAAAACACTTGTTGGAGCGAGAGGGATGCCTACTGTTACAGAATTAGATTGATTTGAAGCTATACTTTGCCCCGCACCGTTCACAGCTATAACAGTAAAAGTGTAATTAGCAGCATTAGTCAAATTAGTGATAGTCTGAGTTGTTGACGTAGAATTAAATGTTATCGCTGGTTGGACGATGCCAGCTTTATAAGGTATTACTTGGTAACCAGTTATTGCTGTTCCTCCGTTTACATTAGGAGCAGACCAACTAAGTTTTGCCGAAGCGTTGCCAGCACTTGCAACGACATTTGTCGGTGTGTTTGATGGATTATTTTTAACTATAACAAGTGATTGATCTATTATTCCATTAACGATGCCGTCATTATCACCTGGTCCGCCGTCGGTAATTGTAACGTTCACCAAATAGCCCCAGATACTGCTTTGAGCTGTTATATCTGTTAATGTCCCGTTTTTAATCGAATAAATATTACTCGTATATCCATTGACCGGCATAATAATCATTTCAGTTATTGAAGAACCTGGCAGGACATTATTGATATGATAAGATATCACACCGCTCTGAATTGTTGCCCCTGATGCCGTTGTATTGCCTCCAGGTACTGGCGCTGTAGTAATAGCCGTTAGCTGTGTTCCATTCGGAGTACTAGCAGTAATTTTACCGGCTTTTGCTCCGGCTGAATCTAACAGTACATAATTTGATAATTGAATTGATGCTGTTGCAGTACTATCTACTATGGCTGGGCTTTGAACCTGCGCTGACTGACCTATTGTATTGGAATCGGTTAGACTAGTTGGATTTGCGCCAATAAATGTTTCAATCAAACAGACGCCGGAAATATCCGATTGGCAAACACCAAAAAATGATTGCGAAGTACTTGACATCAGGCTGACATCTAGCATCGGTCCGCCTTGCCATAATGCCAAACTGGCATTTACTGGACCGCTTTTTACTGTAGTGCCCTTTAAGCTTGAGCCGAGTGCATCGACACTGGTAGTTTTTAATGAAGTAAGTAACGGTAAAGTTATATTTTGAACTATGCTTCCGGCGCTCAGATCTATGACGGCATCGCTAGGATTAGAACCAGTTTCTGAATTTATAGAGAATATATTGTCGCTGGCAGGTATCGATTGTTCAACAACAGAAAATCCATATAAACCAGGATCAGCTGTAATTGAAAATGTTCCATCGGCAGCTGTGATAGCTGTAGCTGCTACTGCGCCGCCGGACAAAAGATTAATTGTAGCGCCAGCATCGGGTTGCTGAAGTCCTGTTAGCAGCGTACCACTGAATAGTGAAGCGTCAGCTTTAACCGATTGGTTTAACATAAAAAAGCTAGCAAATACAAATATCGGCGCAACAATTGCGAATTTCCACCGTTTATTCCACCAAAGTTTTATATTATAGAACATTCTTTATTATCATACATTAATTATGTAATATGCGTTACTTTATAAATTTCCGATATAAGAAAAACAACGTTTAAGCATTTAATTATGCATGTCTTTTTTTAAAATCTGACTGCTAATTTGAAAATTATAAACTTGGCGACGACTACTATTCATGCCTTACTAACAAAACAGCATCTCTCAAATCGTTAGTTACCTCACTCCGCCAAATAGTGTTTTAAAAGTATTCTCGGAATTAAGGGCATCCTGCAAGGGTTGGTTATGAACAGCGTCATATAATGCGTATGCTCCGTTCTGCGCTTCGACGTCATGAGTATCGGTATTAAAATAGGCTTGATACTCAAGACTTCCGGCCCCACTAGCGGGCAAACCGCTATACCAGCTGCCCATGTCTTGAATAAATGACGGCGTATCTGGTTTTTCTTTCTGCCCCCATTCAGGATAACTGACAGTTTTGCCGTGGCTCTTTGCAAAGTTTTCCTGAGCATGCAATGAAGGCAAATACGACGTATTAAAAACAGGATTGCTTATAGCTCCATAATAGGTGTCCATTCCGATAATGTCGACGAAACCGTCGCCTGGGTAGAATTGATTTCCAGAGTCCCAAATATTTTGTCCAAACGGCTGACCGGCGTCTCCGGCCAAATCAAATTTAAGACTCGCTAAGCCTGGTATCGCTCGCAGTGTAGTGTGGACATGACGAAAGGCAGCAACAAATTGGGAAGGGTTGTTTTTAGCTGACCACGGCATCCAATTTCCATCATATTCCCACCCTAATCGGATAATTAAGTTGTTTGAAGTGTAACCAGCTGTTAGGAAATACTGTAGTAATTGTCGATAGTCATTGTCGTACCGTCCGGCCGCGACATTATCGAAACATGTTGTAATTCTAGGTGTATTTCCGCAGCCATCAGTTCCAAAAGCTAAAGGAACAGAAATTACTATTGTCGGCTTAGGATTTAGGGTTTGAAAGCCACCAGGCACGGCAACTGCACCCGACCCATTGCCAGACATAAGACTTGGACTGCCACCATCGGTCATTAAAACTACGTACGGTATGATAGGGCTGGTATTACGACCGAGCCAACTGCCTAAATTTTTCCAGCATTGGACTTGTTGTGCTCCAAAAGTTGTGTTGCTGGCATCGCATGGGTAAAAAGCTAGTTTGTTATAACCAGCATCGGTCACCGGCGATGTTTTATTAAATTGTAAATAAGCGCCGCGCGAAGCATTACCGTCCGAACCGCTTGAAGCAGGCGATTTTATTGTCGAATTCTCCGGTTCAACTGCTATGGTTGGCGTAGACGCATGGACAGCAATTAGTATTATTGAGCCGACAGCGGCGAACGCTATGACAAATAAAATTATTCTTTGCTGAGGTGATGCGTCGATAAACATCTGATGTACTTGAGTTTTATCTTTTTGATTCTTATGTCTGTGAAACATGCTGCTAACTATTATATAGTAAGTATTAACATTATAGTCAACTCTTTATGGTGACTAAATAGCTGGAAAATACTATATAGACCGTATCGATATTGACGTATAAGCTATTTCCTGTAATCATATATTAATGAATAAACCCGCGTCGTCCGAAGAACTTAATCAGACTGTAAGTACAATAAACAAATTTGTTGAAACGCATGAGCACAGAACTTTTTGCAGCAGAACTGGCATTTTATTAGTAAATTTGTCTAGCCTCGAAAAACCTAGGATAATAGGCAATAATAATGCAAAATTCATTAGGCTCGTCAAGGGTATTGGTACTGAACTTTTAGCCGGCGTTACATATTCTGCAATAGAGATGGATCCAAATCCCGACATTATTAATGACAGACCGATCCGGCAGATTGCTATCAATGCCGACGGACCAACCGGAGTTAATTATGAAGGGCTTGCAGAAGTAATTCGCTACGGCAATATCAACCTTGATCGAGGCGATTATCCAATAACTTCAAATGTTTTAATCGAACTAATAAGCGACATAAAAACTGCTAAATCAGTTAATCACCAAACGTAATTTATTGTTGTTAACATAACTACTTTTAATTCAATACTGGTGCTATTTATTAATGTATAATGATTCGGTGAGCTCGATGCCCGAAGAACATTTTCTATATTCCACAGGACCTTTCAAGGTAAGAGTATTCTCACATTTATCATACGTCGAGCAAGAAGCAACAGATTACTTAATCGATAGAAAGTATTTTGGTTTTGGGGTTGATTACGGTGAAAGCTTAGGAATAAATTCTATTTTTCGTCCCGATTATTCAGATGCGTTTCGAGCAATATTAAGCAAATTGCCAGAACTCATAAGTATTGATAAATCCGGCTTTGATCCGCAAATTCCTGCTCTTTATAAACCTGAAAATATGCACTCTGGTGACGAAGAAGTGCAAAAAATATTAGGACAAATAGCATTATTTGATGACAATGATTTCCGCGGTCAAAAGAGATTCGTTCAAGCCAAGAAAAATGATAGCAGCGTTATAATACCATAAAGAGTTATATTTTCTTGTGTGATTCTTCACCTTGGTGATCAAACCATAAATGTGCTGGGAATTTAAATATCGACATAATTATTCTCCAGTATCTAAAATTATCTTTTTGTATGCTAATTGTACCTATGAAACAAAAGATAGGTTGTTTGTATTTTTCTGCGTTTTATTTAGTCACAGCTAATTTATACTAAGCATAGTAATATTATAAACATAATAGACAGTAGAATTAGGAATTATTAAAATGTAGAATAATCGGGTAGCAAAGATAAAAATGTAGCTGATATATTATTGCCGTCATAGCTCAGTGGTAGAGCACATCCATGGTAAGGATGGGGTCCCGAGTTCGAGTCTCGGTGACGGCTCCATAGCGCAGTATTGTAAAATACCTTCTTATCTGTTAAAATTGAATTAAGTTAGACAATTGTAAAGGTAGATTATGGCTAAAAAGCAAGGCAAACGAAAGATAGTTGGTATGGTGTCGGAAGAAAGCGGACACCGGCATTATTATACAATTAAAAATACTGTAAATACCCCCGATAAGCTTCAGTTAAAAAAATACGATCCTGTGCTTAGAAGACACGTTCTTTATGTTGAAACAAAGAAAAGTCTTGGACGAAATGAAGTAAAAGGTCGTAAATAGTTTTACTGCTTATCAAACTTAACAAGATCTAGTACTGTATTTATTAACTCGGCATGACTCCAGACAAGTGGAGTAACAGATAACGGTTGACCATTTCCTGGATTAACCTGTTCCGACATAACTCCGCTCGGCAGTGCCGCTCTTATTGCCCAATCAATATACATTTTAGTTTTATCTAGTCTATCAATGCGAGCATAATACTGGGCCATCCACAAGGTTGTTACGGTCCAAGGATTGCCTAAATAGGGTGGTTCGGAACGAAAGTAATTATCGTGTTCATATCGCGGACTACCGCCTGACGGGGTTTGGTCAAGCAATATGTTTTCTATTAAATTGACAGTTGTGCGCAGTGGATCGATATCATGGGTGTGTAGTCCATACATCATTACTCCATACATGCTTGATATATCTAAAGTGTTATCAAAGGCAAGTGAATCATCATCACTCAGTAGAAAACCTTTTCGAAATGCTTTTCTTTCGGGATCAAAAAAAGCATCGGCGCCACCTAATATTGTTTCAGCGGCTTTTATCCATTTTACGGCGTCGTCAGGATATTCGAAATCCTGCGCAAAATCTGCAGCCACTAGAAGTGACTGATAGACTAAAGCTGCAGTATAAGTAGTAGTTAAAAACTTCTCTTCCCATAAATCGTAGCTGGCATGGGGCAGGTTAGTCTGCTTATCTATAAATGTCATTAAAAAGTTGGCCGATGGTTGAATTAAAGTCCCGTACAAATTAAGGGCAAAATTTTTATCATTATTTACTCGGTGATATTCTCCTAACATATAAATAATAATTGCAGTTTCATCTTCTTGGATTGCCAGTTCTTTACGCTTGCCATGGATTAAAGGATGCCAGGTACTGCCTATCGCCCGGTCAGGCTGATATTTATGCATGAGAAAGCCTTCGGGTGTCAAAATATCTCGGCAGAATTCAAAAAACTTTTTCGGTTCTTCAGTATGTCCCATTCGAATCAAAGGCCACATGGCGTAAGCACCATCGCGTGGCCAGACGTAACTATAATAATCGCGACCGTAATTGTAGATTGATGAATCACACGATGCAATTATTCCACCTCTTTTATCTGTATGGGCTTTTATGATCATTAGAGATTTATTAACCATACCTTTGTATTCACTAGGAATAGACGCATGTTCCTGGCCACCGATAGCTAGCCAATCGTGCCAGTATTGTCTGGTTTTTTGAAGCCTATCAGCTAATCCGACTTTTTTAATTTCTAGATGAATTTTTTCGGCGTTATACTGAGAATCTGTAGCTACTACCCAATAATCTAGTATTGTCTTAGCACCAGCCTTACATTGAACGCTGTTGCGTATAACAGAATCCACACCACCGTGTTCTACAGCGCTATTAGACAGCTCGCCGTCCTCTGCATCCTTATATGTACCTTCTTTACCTTCGATCCCGAAATTGCCAACCGCATATTGATCAAAAGAAACACCGGCATTATCTGAATAAATCAGCAGGCAACATCTTCCCTTATAATCGAGTATGTAATTTTCTTCCGGTTCATACAAAGCTGTATCAGCTCGTCCATGTGTTGATATTTCAAATCGCTGATGTAAAAATATCCTAATTTCACGGTCGTGATCAGCCTGGTTATTGATAGTAATTCGCCTACAAAAACTATTATATTCATGATCGACAAAGTCTGATAATTCCAACAATATCTGTAATCTTTTCGATTGCATCGTAATTTTACTAACAAGAGCATCTGATGCAAAATCAACCAATACCTCCCAGCCGTCGTCGACCCATGAGAAAGTATTATCTACCCATAGGCCTATTTTATGATTAACACTCCGAGCAGTAGTCAAATTCTCAAGTCCAACGTATGGATAATAAAAATCGTGGACCAGTCCGTTTTCATCAAGTCCAACTGTTAAACTACCGTTTCCTAGTATTACCGGTCGTGCCATTAGATTTCATATCCTTTTTCGATCAGACGAAACTTTAGGTCATGCCAGGAATTCATAAAATTCATATTTGCTTCGTAAGGTGAATCATATGGACTGAAATAAGCGTGAACATCGCCGTCTGTGAACCATTTCGTGCACATGTAATAAAAATGATCGGAAGTTTGGAGTCGTCTCCAGTCGTTGATCAGAGCTAGGTCGTTTGAATGAAGAATTTTATCATGAAGGCTATAAAGTGCTTCGATAGCCTGTTTTTGCATAGGATTTCCAAGCCATGCCGATAAATCACGTTCTGTATCGGCCCACGTCACAGTTTCGGGCATATCAATTTCGTCGACAGCATCAAAATGTTCTATTACATCGCTAACAGTCATAAATGTATGCGAATCATCGTTAAGCCACTTTTCCGGCAATTTATCTAAAAATTCAAATATTCCGCTATCGGACCACTGATGTTCGCCAAACGTTTCATAATCCATAAATAGATTAAAATTAGTTGCATCGTTTGTATCGCTTAGCCACTGGGCAAATTTATCAGCCGTAAGCGGCCACTGCGACCATTCGCGGTCGCCAAACCTAAAAGCTATATCGTCACTCAGTTTGTAGTTTTTCAGCAGCAACTTAATATTCTCTGTACCGACTGGCTTATAGACATAATTTGGACTGCGCCAACCAAGAATTGAATCCCAACCTTCAGCCAGGATGCCCTTATATCCGGCTCGATCGGCCCAGACAGCCAGATCGTTGTTATATGCTAGTTCGGTATTTCTTATTACCTTCGGAGACTGGTGAAATATTTCTTCAACTTTCTTTCGGTGCATATTTACCTGCATATCGAATTCGGCTAGTGAATAAAAAAAGGCAAGCGAGTGATGGTAAGTTTCACCTACTATTTCAACTTTGCCGGTGTTAACTAAATCAACGAAAGATTGGAGAGTTGCAGGAGACCATTCCTGAAGCTGCTCTATTACTGTGCCGGTAATAGACAGGCTTAATTTAAAGTCTGGATATTTATTAATCAGCTCGAGTAATTTCCTATTAGTTGGCAGATATGACTTTTCGGCTACTTTATGAATAATAAATTCATTGTTAGTTTGATTAAATGGAGTCTTGTCACTGAAATAATCATGATTTACACCACTGTCAAAGGCTGTGTAATGTCGAATCCGAAATGGTTGGTGAACATGCAAATATAATACGATCGCTTTTTTATTCATACTAGGACTTCTTCCTGGTAAGAATTATAGATATCAGTCAGCTTAGCTGCAGCATTGTCCCAGCTAAGCGTGTCGAATTCTTTTACGGCATTTACATACAGCTCATCTAATAGCGGCTGGTTACAAAGCGAACTAATTATCTTATTGGCCATTTCACTTATATCCCAAAAGTCTACTTTTAGAGTACTTTTTATAACTTCTGAAACGCCAGCTTGTTTACTTATCAGAGCAGGTGTTCCGTAACCAATCGCCTCTAAAGGTGTAAGCCCGAACGGTTCAGAGATTGATGGCATGACAAATAAATCAGCTACCGAAAAGGCATCACGATAATTTTTACCTCGCTGAAAATCTGTAAATATGACGTTTTTTGAAATGCCAAGTTCAGCACTTAACGTTATCAGTTCATTATAAAGTTCGCCTGAACCGACAATTAAAAGAAGTGTTTTCGGCGAGTGCGAAACAACCAGCTGAAAAGCTTGCAGCAGATTGCTCAAACCTTTTTGCATAGTCAGACGACCGATGGAAGCAACAACTCTATAACCGTGTTTTTTCAACTGTTCAATGTATTGATAAGCGTTCTCGCCGCTTTTTTGAATTAATTCGTTTTGCGCAAAAGTATTATGTATGACTTCGATTTTAGTTTCTGGAATACGGTACTCGCGAATAATAGATTGTTTAGTCAGTTCGCTTACAGCGATTATTTTATCGGCAATTAACAGCCCTTGTTCTTCGATTTCTCTGACTAGAGGATTACCGCTAAACGGCTTACCAGCTCGGTCTGATTCAAGAGCGTGTATATGGATTATCAATGGCAGCCCAGTTAATTGTTTTGCCCTTATGGCAGCTCGGCAAGTAAGCCAGTCATGGGCGTGAATGACATCATATTCAGCAAGTTTTACAATCCGTTCGACTGCTTTTTCATAAATTGCACTTTGTCCAAATATATCAACCGTTGTTTCGTCGCCGTTATTTTTTACATATTTAAAACTATCGTAGGCAATGCCGGCTTTAATGACGGCACTCACGTCCTGAG